>PGXR01000058.1:0-13549 GCA_002839245.1 Spirochaetae bacterium HGW-Spirochaetae-7
CAACGCTCCGAGGCCGAGCGGGATCACGACGAAGAGGACTACCGAGAGTATCAGCGTATCGAGCGGGACGTGTACATCGCTGACTCCCAGGAGGAAGGCCACGATTGGCGTGAAGGCGAAGAGTATCACGAGATCGTTGATCGCGACCTGGACGACCGTGTAACCCGGGTCGCCGTCGGAAAGGTAGGACCAGACGAAGACCATCGCCGTACACGGAGCTGCGCCGAGCAGGACCGCGCCGGCCAGGTATTCAGTGGACAGGCTGTCGGGAATGAGAGCCTTGAATACGATTTTCAGGAAGAACCAGGCGATGAGGTACATGGTAAAGGGTTTGATGAGCCAGTTGACGACAAGGGTCACGATGAGCCCCTTGGGCTTCCTGCCGGCATTCTTGATGCTGGTGAAGTCGACCTTGAGCATCATCGGGTAAATCATCAGCCAGATGAGTATGGCCACCGGGATGGAGACCCTGGCGTACTCGAACTTGCCGAGGAATGCTGGCACGCCGGGCAGGAACCGGCCGATGGCCAAGCCCATGACAATGCAGAGGGCTACCCAGAAAGACAGGTATTTGGCGAATACGCCGAGTCCTGCTTTTGGACTGTCGCTCATGGAAGGCTCCTTTGACATTGAGTTGACTGGGGCAACTACAGCCATTAAGATTATTGGCGTAGATGCCAACAATGTCAATCTTTTGTTGTCGCATGTGCCAACAAGGCGACGGGAGGCGGAGCATGAACGAAACGGACAGGCAAAGGCTGACGGAACGAGCGGCGCTCCTCAAGTCGTTGGCTCACCCCTCGCGACTGCTCATTCTCGAGATGCTGGAAAAGGTGCCTTGCAGCGTCGGCGAATTGACCGAAGCGGTTGGCGCGGACATCACGACCATCTCGAAACATCTTGCCGTCCTCAAGCGCGCGGGGCTCGTACGCGATACGAAACGAGGTACCTGGAGCTATTACGAGCTTGTCTGCGGCTGCGTCACCCATCTCGTAGACTGTATCGAGCAGGGGAGAAACGGTGTCGAGCCGCAATGCTATTCGACGCCGCCCGTGGGATCGACGGAAGTTTGCGGAAACGCCGGCAAAGAACTAGAATGAAAATAATCGAGGACCCAGGAGGTAGCATATGAAGTCTTTAGCCAAGATCATCGCGGAAAACAAGGCACCGGTCATCACGGTCAAGCCCGATGACAGGATATCCTCAGCCATCAAGACCATGAACGAGAAGAACATCGGGGCGTTGCTGGTCATGGATGGCAGCACCTTGGTCGGCATCCTCTCGGAACGCGACCTGGTGCGCAAACTGCTTCCATCCGGCAATTCTGCCAAGGATACCTTGGTGTCCGCGATCATGACCGAGCGCCCCTATTGTGCCGACCTGAAAAAGACGGTCGAAGCGTGCATAGCCACCATGTCGGAGCACCGGTTCAGGCATCTCCCGGTACTCGACGAAAAGAACAAGGTCGTGGGCATCGTATCGATGGGAGACCTCGTGAAGGAACTCATCAAGGAGCAGGCCTTCATGATCGACCAGTTCGAGCGGTTCGTGTCCGCCGGCACGTACTGAGCAGAACGACGCGATCCGCTTGGCTGGTTGACAGGCGCCCGATTGACTGGCTTCAGGATCAGGTCCTGCAGTCTATGCTACAGCCCCGAAGGCCATGCCGGCCGCGGTCGACAGAACGATGACGAGGCCGACGTAGGTAGCCGTCTTCTTCCAGCCCAGCTCTCCGCCTATGACCAGGATGGAGGGCAACGAGAGGCTCGGGCCGGCCAGCAGCAGGGCCAACGCCGGACCCTGACCCATGCCCGCTCCAAGCAGGCCCTGGATTATGGGTATCTCGGTAAGTGTGGCGAAGTACATGAGCGCGCCCGAGAATGCGGCGAAGAAGTTGGCGAAGAGCGAATTGCTGCCCAACAGCCCTCCTATCCATGCGCTCGGAATAAGCGCGTCATGCCCGGGACGTCCCAGCAGGAAGCCCGCGACCAGTACGCCGCCGAAGAGGAGCGGCAGGATCTGGAGCGAGAAGTCACGTGTCGCGACGACCCATTCGACCCGCTCGTCCCTGTCGAACCAGCGGATGACGGTATAGACAAGGACGAGGGCGAAGCCCGCGGTGATCCACCATTTGGCCTGGTATATAGCGTCCCAGGCGGCGCTGTCGCCGGAGGAACTGGCCCAGTTCACGAATACAAGTATGAACACCATGCTGGCCATGTAGACGATCATCTGGAAGAGGTTCCGGCGCGGTTTTTCGTCGGGAGCGGCGAACATGCGGGCATCGGCAGCTCGCTTGCGGTCGTCCTTGCGGAAGATTAAGGCCATGACCAGGCCTATCACTATGGAAAAGATGATTGCACCGACCGCGCGCGCCGTACCCAGCTTCCAGCCGAAGACCTTGGCCGAGAGAACGATGGCGAGGATATTGATCGCGGGCCCGGAGTAAAGGAAGGCTACCGCCGGGCCGAGTCCCGCGCCTTTCTTGTAGATGCCCTTGAAAATGGGAAGTACCGTGCAGGAACAGACGGCCAGGATCGCGCCGGATACAGAGCCCACGCCGTAGGCGGTAAGGCGGTTCGCGTCAGGCCCGAGGTAGCGCATCACCGCCTGCTGGTTCAGGAAGACGGTGATGGCTCCCGCGATGAACATGGCCGGCACGAGGCAGAGGAGCACGTGCTGGCGGGCGTACTCGCCGAGCATCAGGAAGGCTTCGTTCGTCGCGCCCAGGATGCGGGTAGCGCCCCAGGGTATGAAGTAGGCGGCAAGGAATACGCCGAAGACGATGAGCAGCTTCTTGTTGGGTGACAGTTCCTTCATGCTCATGCGTTGACCTGGCCACCGGTCCGTCTGGCGCGATTACACGGCATGGAATTTCCTTCCGTCGAGATATGAGCGAACCTGGTCCTTGGTCAGGACCTTGCCTGCGCTCTTGACGACATCGTCGATGGCGAGTGCCGGCGTCATCATCACGCCCATTTCCATGATCTTGTCGATGTCGGTCACCTTCTCGATTTCCGCCTCGATGCCGAGTTCGGCAACCGCCTCGCGGGCATGCTGCTCGAGGAGCTTGCACTTCGGGCAGCCAGCACCAAGAATCTGGATTTTCATACGTACCTCTTGTTTCAAATAATGGAAACATTGCAGATAAATGTCAAGAGTGTTGTTGACTATTGTTTCGAAACATTGCAACTATAGTACATGGATGAACGAAGCCAGAGGCGTTACCAGCTCAGGGCGGAGATGTTCAAGGCTCTTGCCCATCCGATGCGCATCTACATGCTCGACAAGCTCAAGAACAGGCCTTGGTGCGTCTGCGAGCTGGCCGCCGAGGTAGGCATCGCCAAGTCGGTGGCCTCCAAGCACCTGTCGCAACTCAAGGCCGCCGGGCTCATCGATGACGAGAAGCGCGGCACCCTCGTCGAGTATCGCCTCGTCGCCTCTTGCGTACTCGAGATGGCGGCCTGTGCAGAAGGAGCCATCCTGGAAAGCCGTCGCAAGAAGCTGGATGTACTCGAGGAATAGCGATTGGGCAGCTGGCTGTCCCGGATGGGACCAACCAGCTGCTATTGTATCCTTGTGGATTTATGGCGATTCGCGCACTTCAGTGCGAGCGCACCTCAGTGCGAGCGCACCTCAGTGCGAGCGCACCTCAGTGCGAGCGCACCTCAGTGCGAGCATTCATGTCCGTCTTCGCCGTGCCCTGCGCAGCCAGCGCCCGAGTCGGAAAGAACGCCCTTGGCGAAGTCCTCGGCAGCCGTCCTGACCGGGCCGGTGGCGCCGCGAACGACTTGTATGCCCTGGGCCGCGAGCACGCGGACCGCGCCTTCGCCCATGTTGCCCGCGACGAGGTGGGTGACGCCTGCCTTCGCCAGTATCGAAGCCACGCCGGACTTGCAGCCGCAGCCTTCGAGGGACGGTATGGCAGGTTCGTCCACAAGCTTCTGTCCGTCGACCCGGTACACGACAAATTCCTTGCAGTGCCCGAAATGCTCGTCGACAAGACCGTCGCGTGATGGTACCGCTATTTTCATGGTTGTTTCTCCCTGGTTGCGAATGGTTATCTCGCCTCCGTCTATGCGGAGGGCTTTCCCGTTCAGGATGGCGTCGGCGACCTTGCGCCTGGCTACCTCGACAATGCGACCGAAAGTCTGCCGCGATACTCCCATGGAGCGGGCTGCGGCTTCCTGGTACAGCCCGTCGAGGTCGGCGAGGCGCAGTGCCTCGGCCTCGTCGAAGCCCAGGCGAATTTCCTCGAGGTCGCGGGTGGGGATGCCCGCGGGCTTCATCACGCGCGGCGGTATGGGCGCGCCGAGTCGGCGCTCGCTTATGGGGCGGGGCATGGTTCGGCCTGGAGCACGCTGCGCTCCGCCTCGTCGGCAATGCGGTCGGCGTCTTTTTTCGTCGCTTCGGAAATCTGCGACCAGCGCAGGGATCGCGCCTGGGCCACTTCCTTGCGCCACGGCAGGCTCACGATGACAGGAAGGCCGAGTCTCGTAGTGCCTTCGGTACTCCCGTCGTCGAAGAGGCTGACCGTTTCGCCGCAGCCGGGACAGATAAGCGTGCGCATGTTTTCAACGAGGCCTATGATCGGCGCGTTGAGCATCGTCGCCATCTTGATCGACTTGGTGACGATTATCGAAACGTAATCCTGTGGTGTGGCGACGACGATGATGCCGGCGAACGGTATGGTCTGGAACGCGGTCAGCGCTATGTCGGAGGTACCCGGCGGGAAATCGACAATGAGAAAGTCCAGATCGCCCCACTCGGTGTCGCCCCAGAACTGCTCCAGCGCCTTGGCGAGGAGGGGGCCCCGCCATATCACCGGCTCGTCCTCATGTTCACTGAACAGGTTGATGGACAGGACCTTGATACCTTCCTCGTTGATGACCGGGTACAGCCGCTTGCCGTCGGATTCAGCCCTGAAGGTGTCGATACCCAGGAGGCGGGGCAGGCTGGGGCCGGTGAGGTCGGCGTCCAGGACTCCGACCTTCAACCCGCGCGAGGCCAGCGACTGGGCGAGCAGGACCGCGACGGTCGACTTGCCTACGCCGCCCTTGCCGCTCGTGATGCCTATGACCCGCTTGATGCCGGGATTGTGCTTCTTCTCGGGAACCAAGTCCATGTCGTCACTCCAATTACTTGTAGTAATGGTCTTATGCTCATAATATTTCGAATATGCAGGGAAGTCAAGGCAGGTCGGCGGCAAGTCCCCTTGCGGGGCTCGTATCTGACCGTTAAACTTCCTCCGGAGCAAGAATCGATGCTGATGAATCCCTTCGCCAAAGCTTTCCTCCTGACCTTGTTCGCCGGTCTCGCCACTGGCATCGGCAGCGCCATTGCGCTCATTTCGAAGAGGACGACTCCGCGATTCCTGTCCGTTTCGATGGGGTTCTCGGCTGGAGTCATGATTTTCGTGTCCCTCGTAGAGCTGTTCGCGGACGCCCGTACACAGCTTTCGATGGTCTGGGGAGGACGGGGAGGTTATTGGGGCGCGATAGGCGGATTCTTCGCGGGCATGGCGCTGATCGCGGCCATAGACCGGCTCGTTCCGCCCGCGGTCAATCCCCACGAGGCCAGGGCCCGCGAGGCCGCTGCCTACGAGGCAGCGGATACCCGTGCCTGCGCCGATGCAGCCGAATCGCACCGGGGAGCCAGGCTCCTCCGTACCGGGCTCCTTACTGCCTTCGTGGTCGCCCTGCACAATCTTCCCGAGGGTGTCGCTACCTTCTTTGCCGCGCTCCAGGATCCCAGGCTCGGCCTGACGATCGCGTTCGCCATAGCCATACACAACATCCCGGAAGGCATCGCCATTTCGGTGCCGGTCTACTACGCGACTGGCTCACGCAAGAAGGCTTTCTGGTATTCCTTCGGTTCGGGGCTTTCCGAGCCCGTCGGGGCCGTCCTTGGCTACCTGCTCCTGCGGCCGCTCCTGGGCGGCCCGACGTTTGGCCTGATACTCGCCGCGGTGGCGGGCATCATGACCTACATCTCCCTCGACGAGCTGCTGCCCTCGGCGCACGAGTACGGCGAAAGCCACCTGGCCATGGCCGGACTCGCCGGCGGCATGGCGGTGATGGCCATAAGCCTGGCGCTCGCGACCCCCTGAGTCCCTGCGATTCCGTTCTGGAAATGGCTTTGGCCGGGCTGCCGGGATCAGGCGGGGGTGATGACGCGGCCTGTCCTGAAGAAGGCTTCCAGGTTGGCCAGTACCAGCTCCTCCATGGCCTGCCTTGTCTCCCTGGTGCCGCTGCCGACGTGAGGAAGCAGCACCACGTTGTCGAGGGTGAGCAGGGCTTCGGGTACGTTCGGCTCGTCCCCGAGGACATCCAGCCCTGCCCCCGCGATGCCGCCCCCGACGAGGGCCTCCACCAGGGCCGCTTCGTCTACGACCGATCCCCTGGCTACGTTGACCAGGAAACCGGCCGGCCCGAGTTCCCGGAGCACACCGGCCGAGATCAGGTGGCGGGTTTCGGCGCCTCCCGCGATCGAGACGACGAGGAAGTCTGCCCAACGGGCCAGCGCCTCGACCGTCGGTTCACGGATGACGCCGGCGTATTCGACGGGCGAGCGGTTGAAGCAGCGGACTTCCATGTCGAATCCCGACGCGCGCTTCGCGATGGCGCGGCCTATCCTCCCGAATCCGACGATGCCGAGCCTCTTGCCGCTGACTCGGGTCGCGAGTCCGAATTTCTGCCGCTTCCACCGTCCCGATCGCACGTAGCGGTCCGCGGCGGAGATTTTCCGCGCTGCGTCGATGACCAGGCCGAACGCGAGATCCGCCACGCAACCGGTCAGGACGTCCGGTGTGTTGCCCACCTGAATCCTGCGCCGCCGCGCCTCTCCGAGATCGATCTTGTCGAGGCCTACGCCCCGTATCGAGATCACCCGCAGCCGCGGCAAGGCCGCGAGGATTTCCGGGGAGACGCCGGTCCGTGCGTTGGTCACCAGGCCTTCGAAGCGGTCGCCGTGTTCGGCGAGCCAGGCGGGCGGATTTTGCTCGCTCGCCAGGTTGTGGATATCGTAGGCTTGCCCGAGAGCCGCATCGAGGGTAGGCGACATGCCGAACATCTGCAGCACCCGAGGCCGCTTGTCGACTGTCATCGAGAATATCCGCTTGACGTCATCATGGCTTTACCTTCGGCAGGCTCAGGCCGGAGCCTATGCCCTTGAGCGCTCCTGTTCCAAGTTCTTTCGCCCTGGCCTCGAATGCGGCGACCTTGGCGCCGAGGCGGCCGTCGAGGGAGACCGCGGCCTGGTCGTCGCTTCTGGCACCGGCGAGCAGATCGGCAAGTGCGGTCTTGGAGGCGAGCTTCCCCTCGAGCTCGGTGCCGATCCAGTCGCGCATCGCGGCCGCGAGCTCGTCCCCGGCCTTCTTGGCGTATTTTTCGGCGACCGCCCGCAGCGCCTTCGCGACGATGGCGTCAAGGTTCGTGTCGATCGTGAATCTGTCGTCGCCAGAGGCTAATGTCTCGTAGCGGGCATGGAGCTCAACGGCATCGACGGAGGCGACAGCCTCCGCCAGCGCTTTGCCCAGCGTCCCCGAGGCTCCGCGTGCCGACGGCTCGTGTACGGTCAGCCCACCGGTCGCGGCGACGCTCCCGTCTTTCTCGCCGCGGAGCTCGAGCCGCCCGTCCGCGATGCCGCTGAAACCGCCGATCCCGACCGCGGAAAGGCTGTCGCCAAGGTCGAGCGGGTAGCCTTCGGCCGTCGCCTTGGCCGAATAGGCTTCTGCGGACAAAGCGCGGAGATCGGCGACGGCCTCGAATCCTGCCTTGGCGCCGTTTTTCGCGATATCCAGCCGGAGGCTCGCGGGCGAGGCTACCAGATCGGGCTCGGTCGACACATCGCGAAGCTCGAAGGCGTATTCGCTCCCGTCCATGGCAAAGCTCGATGAAAGCAGCCCAAGACGGAATCGAGGCAGTGCGGCGGACGGGAATATGACATCACGGCCTCGTATCGAGGCGGCCTTCCTCCCGGTCTCGCCGCCGCCAGACGTCGATTTCAGCTTGAGGCCGACCTCGAGGGCGCGGTTCCCGTACACGAGCCAACGCTCGGCCCTGTCAGAGAGGATTTCGCGGATGGATGGCTCGAGGGCCTTGGCCGCCGTTCCGCTCTTCGGGTCGACGAGGGATTTGAGGTAGGCGAGGTCCTCGTCGACGGCGACCCTGGCTCGCTTCTCGAGCGAGGTTGCGGTCTCGGCATCAGCGCCGATTCCCCGGACGATGGTTCCGGTCTCCTTGACGACGTCGCGTGCGTTTCCGATGAGGGCCTTGGCGTCGGCCGCGGCCGCCAGCGCCTCGGAAGGCGTGCGGATGCTCCGCGGATCCAGCACGAGGATCTTCTTCGATGTCGCGTCGAGCGAGGCCAACGCCTTGCCCGAGGATTCGTAGCGATCCTTCCAGCGTGTCGTCGCTTCGTCATACGACTTCTGCGCCTCTGCGAAGGCAGCCGCGCTCCCGAGCCTGGCTTTTTCGCGTTGCAGGAGGGCCTTGGCGTCGAAGTTCTCGAAGTCGACCAGAGGCGGGGCCGCGGAGCCAGTCGCCATTGTTGCCTTGGGCCGGGCGGAGCTGTCGGGAAGAGCGCCGGAACTTGACCTCGGCGTGCCTGCTTCGATGGAGGCCGCAGTCGCCTCCTCGATGAATATTCTGCCGCGGAGGAGCGAGGCGAGGTTCAGACCGAGTTCGATGCGTCCGGTCTGGAAGAGATTGGTCATGGGATCGTCCCGGTCCGCGACCGCGATCGAGCCGATGGAGATGCGAAGCCGGACAAGGTCGAGATGTAATGCCGAGACTTCGGCCCGAGCGCCGAACGCGGCTTCCAGGCCGCGCTCGAGTCCGCGTTCCAGGACAGGATTCATGAAGAATAGGCCGAAGGCCAGGAGCACGGTGCCGAGGAGGATCGCGAGGATGAGGGGGCCGGTCTTCACTGCGCCGCGGTTGAGCTTGATCGCCTTGGCCAGACCGTTCAATCGCTTCAGTGCCTTGTCGTCGAGTCCGGCCTTGAGCCTGTAGCTGCCGTCGACGAGTTCAAAGGACGATGCCATGAACTCGCGATCGGCGGCCTGACCGAGGAGCCCAAGGTACCTGCGTTCGAATGACTTTCCGGGGATGGCCTTCCTGAGGATTGCGGCGGGTTTCGCTTGCCGTTTCATTCAAGCGCTCCCGCGACCCGGGAGGCCGTCGATATTGCGCCGGACAGGCTCTGTACGAACGGGATTCGCGTGAAGGCTTTGTAGAGCCGGCTTTCGGCCCACTTCGGGGCGAGCTTGGCCCGGTACCAGGAGACGAATGCCCGTGCCGCGAAGAAGAGCGGAAGCCACAGAGCCAGCCCGACGACGAGGCCGCCGGCGACGAGCGTGTTGTTGAAGCGGGTCAACGGGGCCAGCGGAAGGTTGTAGAGTATCGTGAAAAATCCCTGCAGTGGAGGCGCGTTGAGCAAGATCCAGCCGACCGAGTCGAGGGCAGGCGCGACGAGCGGCCTCGCGAGCATGAGGATGCCGGTAACGAGGAGTTGCATGCCGTAGTTCACCTTCGTGAAGCAGACGAGCGCGAAGATGAGAATGAAGAGCAGGTTCCCCGGCGGGACGAGCGCAAGCAGTACGCCGCAGGCGAAGCCGCCCGCGATCTGTTCCCGCTTGACGTTTGAGTTGAGAGCGACAAGCGCTCGAGCCAATGCCTTTACCATGGCTGGAAGTATGCAGAAGCAGATGCGAAAACACAAGCATTCCGTGCCTTCTGTACCGCAGTCCGCTTAACTTGACAAGCGTCACTGCGGGGATGAGGATTCAATAATCCGGCGTTGCCGGGATAGACAAGCACCTTGTCTAAAAACGAGGCTGATCTTCCGTTCGGCGGGTGCCGGTGATGTGGGCAAGCCTCCCGAAGGGCTACCCAATGAAACCCGCAGATCGTGCAACCTTCCTTTTCTCCGTCATCCTTGCGCTAAGCAGCGCCGTCATCGGTGCATCGCCGAAAGTGGCGGTACTCGATATAACATTGAACAAGGAAGTGGATCAAACGCTTGTGGTACCGGTCACCGAAACCATCATGGAAGCGCTCGTCGGTTCGAAGTCTTTCACCGTACTCGATCGTGCATACGTCGAGCAGGTACTCAAGGAAAAGGAGTTCCAGCTTTCCGGACTTGTGAGCGATTCAGAGGTGGCAAAGGCAGGCCAGTATCTGGGAGCCGACTTCGTGGTCGCAGGAAGAGCTCAGCTGGCAGCTGGCAGCTACTTCCTCGTAGCCAAGATGATAGACGTGAGGACCGGCGTTATCGTAGCGCAGGCATCAGAGCAAGCAGACGGCAAGGTGCTGGTCCTGGTTGAGCTTGCGAGGAAGGTCGGCCTGAAACTTGCCTCCGGCGGCAGCATGGTTTCCTCGATTGATGCGTCGGCAGGAGCGGCAACAGTTTCTGCACAGCCAGGGGGCGTGACTGGCGTAACCCTCCGTGTCGGGGTCGTGCATGACAACTCGGGATTCGGGCCGAGGGGCTTCCCGTTGCCTCTGGAATATGCGGGCATGTATGCAAAAGATCACTTCGGAGACAAGGTCGAAGTGCTGAACGTCCACGACGTGCGGTCGGAAACTTTCGCTGCGACGGTCGACTCGCTGGCAGCGAAGGACTGCTCGGTCATTATGGTTCTCAACCAAATTTTCGATGAGCCTTTGGCCGCGGCGGCGGCAAAGTATCCATCGATTCGCTTCGTGGCACTCAACCACGGTTTGCCCGAAGGCAGGCTTCCTAACCTGTATGTCGTAGCGGGGCATTGGGAAGAGTTCAACTACGTGCTCGGCATCCTGGCAGGCGCGGCAACGAAGACCGGCAAGATAGGGTTCCTGGCTATCGTTCCCGAGCCGTGGCAGTTCAGGCTGATCAACGAGTTCGCCCTGGGCGTGCGTGAGGTCAATCCAAAGGCCGTGGTACACGTCCGTTATTACGGCTGGGACTGGTCCCCTGCCAACGGACTCGCGCAGGCTCGGGCTCTGGTCGCGGATGGTTGCGACGCGTTCGGTCCCGTCAACTTTCCGAACGTCCTCGACTGGTTCGCCTCGGAGTCCGGACGCGGCAGGACGGTGCTCGCGATCGGCGAGGAGCAGCCGTGGCGATACCAGCCTCGCATCATGATCGCAGGCCCGATCCGCAACTTCGGCTTGCTGTTCGAAGCCTTCCTCGGGCCGGTCCTTGGCGGAGTGGTTCCGCCGCCTGACCGATACGGGGTCGACATGAATGTCCTCTCGTGGCCGGGCGAGCCGCCAATAAATCCCGACCTTGCCACCGTTCTGTCGTCCAGAAAAGTCACTACACCCGACCTCGGCAAATTGAACGCAATCGACCTGGCGATGCGCCGGATGGAACAACTCAGGGAGAATTCGTTCGAGATCTTCGTCGGACCGCTCAAGGATCAGAAAGGCAAGCTGCGCTTGGCGGCAGGCGATCCTGGTGTTTTCGATCCCGGCTTCTATCCGGGGATGGACTGGTTGCTCGACAACGTCAAGGACATCAGGCCAAAGTAGGTACAGCCTGGACTGGACGGATTCGGCTTCCGCCCCCAGGCGTCGTGCCTCGGGTCCCGGCCCGCCGCTTCTCCAGTATCTTCTTTATGGATGACGCGATACGCTCCATGAGCGACAAGCGGAGGCCGCGCGGCGACGAGGCTTCTTCGAGCAAGCGGCATTTTACGGCGGGACGGCACTACGTCCTTTCCACGGCCTCGTCCATAATCGGAGCGCCCGAGCGACTTGCGGGTCAGACGGTCGCTAATCGCCTCGTCAAGGTGAAGCTCGACACCGACCCGCCCGCGGACATTCAGAACGAACGCCGGAGCTTCCTTGAACCCTTGCCTGTCTCGGTCCGCGTCGTGACGCCGCCTTGTCTGGTCGCCGGAAGGCTCCACGCCTGTTTTTACCGTTCCTGGAAGATGCGCGGGAAGGCCGCGACTGGTACGACCTCCTCTTCTTCGTCACGCGGCGTCAGCCACGACCTGGCCCACCTGGAGGCGCGGCTCAGGCAGAGCCGGCACAGGTGCGAGGCTGGGGCGCTCGATTTCGCGGATGCGGATCGGATGCTCCGATAGCGAATCGAGAAGGTCGACTGGCGTCAGGCGCCGGAGGACGGGCTACCTTTCGTTCTCGACGCAAGGGCGGTTTTCAGGCGCTGCGCCTTAAATGACATTTTCCCGCCCGGATGACAGTTCCTGTCAATCTTCTACGTAATCGATGCCAAGTAGATGTTTTGTATCGATTTATCGAGCATATTATTAAAATCGTCCAGGCTTTGATCAACCTGTAACCCTTCGGATAGGGCTCTGGAAAAGCTGGCAATCAGGTTATGGTTTCGCGCCAGTTTTTCGTTTGCTTCTTCCCGTGAATAGCCTCCGGATAAAGCCACTACCCGTAGCACATTGGGGAATTTAGCCAGATCTTCATAAAAATTATCTTCATCGGGAATAGTCAACTTCAGCATGACCAACGTATCAGAAGCCAGGGCTTTCAAGTGTTTTACCAGCTCGTCTTTGAGCATCCTTTCCGCCGCCGGTTTATCGGGAGCATGAATATCGACCTCCGGTTCAATGATGGGTACCAGGCCTGCGCCAGAAATGATTTTCCCGAATGCAAACTGCTGGTCTACGACAGCCTTTATCCCCGCTTCATTCGCTTCTTTAATTACCGAACGCATCTTGGTGCCAAAAACATGCCGGTCTTTTGCCCGCTTGAGAAGATCTTGCAGATTGGGAATGGGCTTCATTACCTGAACCCCGTTTTCCTGGTCCGCCAGACCTTTGTCAACTTTTAAAAAGGTGACTATGCCTTTCTTGTCCCAAAGATAATCCGCACTGTACAAGCCTTCCACTTTTGAATCCATGGTCTTTTCAAAAAGAATTGCCGCCAGGATCCGCTCTTTGGTAAACGCGGGACTTTCCATAATGCGCGAGCGCATCTTGTGCACCAAGTCAAACATCTCATCATCATTTGCATAGGCAGTTTTTTTAACGCCGTATATTTCAAGGGCCTTCGGCGTACTGCCTCCGCTTTGATCCAGGGCGGCGATAAATCCTTTTCCATTTTTCATCCGTTCCAGCTGCGTCATGTTCATAAAAATTCCTCCATAGAGTCAAGTCTCCAGTATAAGATACTCAATTTAGGTCGTATGATGAACTTCAGAACTTGGTGACTATGATGAGCCCTTCTGTCAGCACATGTTTTTCGGATTATAAAATGGATTCAACATTTTTTTGTTTCTATGCATCAGAACGTAAATTAGTCTCTATCTCCTGGAATTTACTCTCGTACATTTGATCTGGTGGCGTATGAAGTTGCCACAGTCGAACCTTGAAAAGCCGGAAAAGTCGAATTCGAGATAACTCGTTTCTGTAAATAAAATAAGCCGCCTTGAAAGGTGGCCTGTTAGAGCGGGCTGGACGGATTCGGCTTCCACCCCTCGGCGTCGTGCCTCGTCTTTTCGGGCCTAGGCAGGTCGCTTTCGCGGACATCCTGTCCGCTCTTCCTCGCTATCGCTCGGCGCGACCTGCCGTTCGAATCCGTCCAGC
>PGXR01000058.1:13684-20496 GCA_002839245.1 Spirochaetae bacterium HGW-Spirochaetae-7
AGGTCGCTTTCGCGGACATCCTGTCCGCTCTTCCTCGCTATCGCTCGGCGCGACCTGCCGTTCGAATCCGTCCAGCCCTCTTTAAAAACAACAAGGCGCCCCGAAGGGCGCCTGTTGTTTTTTGTCGGGCTGGACGGATTCGGCTTCCACCCCTCGGCGTCGTGCCTCGGGACTACAGCCCGCCTCGCTCGCTGTCGCGCGCAATCCTGCGCGCTTTTCGCCGCTTCCGCGGCGCGCTCGCTTGGTTCGAATCCGTCCGGCCCTCTTATAAAAAAACTGAAACGCCCGAAAGGGCGCCTCAGTTTTTTATCGGGCTGGACGGATTCGAACCGTCGATCTCTTGGTCCCGAACCAAGCGCGCTAGCCACTGCGCTACAGCCCGTGAAAAAAAATCCCGCCGCGGGGACGGGATTCGGGAGCGACGGGGATTGAACCCGCGATCTTCGGCTTGACAGGCCGACGCGATAACCAGCTTCGCTACGCCCCCAATGTCATCGCTGACAGGACGGCATATTAACGGCGGCAACGATCAGTGTCAAGAGGAACGCTTGGGTCGGTACGGCCCCCAGGGCTTTTTGGTACGCGCGTACGGAGAGCGTTCCGACAGGGCTTTCGGGTCGCGACGCGCGCCCGCGTCCCGGGGTCCATGACGGTCCGGGAGAGCGCCGCGTTTCGCCGTCGGCGAGCCGGCGGGGCCTCGTTGCCGGTCCGCCCGGGGTGGCTTGTACGCGACGGGAACGGGCACTATGGAGTCGGAATGAGCCCGTACGACGACGGCGCTTGACTTGGGGTCGCGTTCACCCGAGGCGGAGGGCAGGGGGCTCGCGAGTACAGCGAGGGAACCCGAGGGGAGGTCGGCCAGCGAGTCGCGCGCGAGGGTGTAGCCCGTGGCGGTACAGGCGTAGCGGCCTGAGCCCCCGTCGGGGAGCCTGAACGCGTCTGATACTATGCGGATAGTCCTGTCGGAGTGAGCCGGGGCGGCGGATCCGGCGGGCGGTTCGGGTTGCAGGAGGAGCCAGGAGGCGACGAGCCTGTCCTTGGGCAACCCGGCTGATTCCGAGAAGACGGAGAGGCGGTCAGGCGCGGCTCCGGGGTCGATGACGAAGTGGCACCAGGGTGCCTTCGAACGGCCGCGGGCCGTGACGACGCCGTTGATTCTCTGCGCGGCTGCTACGTATTCGCCGTCCTCGTCCTTCCTGAACGCGCTGCTCAGGAAGGCGCCGGCCATCGGACAGGCCGACGAATGGGGGCACGGCGCGAGCGGGCGGCCACCGCGGAGGATGACCGCTTCACGCAGTGCAGCCATCATGGCGCCGGAGCGGGGATCGCCGGGTTCGACGATGAAGATTCGACCCTGCGGACCGGTATAGGCGCCGAGCGAGGAGGCGAGGAGCTCGGCCCTCTCGGCAAGCGAACCCTTGAGCTTCCAGAAACTTTCGTTGAACACGTTCGCTGCGGTCACGAGGGCATAGCGTTCGTGCTCGTTGTCGTCTGCAACGATGGAGAAGCTGTCCTTGCGGACGCCGATTTTCCACGCGAACGGCTTTCCTGTTCGTAGCGCGAGGCTTTCCAGTATGGTTGCGCCGATCTCCATGACGCGGCGGACACGGTCCACGCAATCTATGCGCAACTCGATGCCTCGTAGATCCGGACGGGCTATCCAGAGCGCTATCGGCACTGTCAACGGACCGGATCCTATGTCCAGGACGCCGTCACCGGCCTTCAGCCCCAGGTCCATGCCGGCCAGGAGCGGCACTATCTTGACGACGTTCCACGGCAGGAAGTAGCGGAGGTAGGCGGCGAGCCTGGCGGGCTCGCCGATGTAGTCGGCCTGGCGAGTCGACTTCTCGCTCGTCAGCTCCCGCCACAGCTCGAGGACGTCGCGACGCAAGTCCTTCTGGCGGCCCGGGGGCATTGGCGCAGCTTCCTCGATTATGTCGAGGAGGGCCGATATCATGCGCGCAGCGTCGGCCGGGACCGCGGGTATGCTGGTCGATCTTATGTCGAGGGTTTTTGCAGGGTGGTAGTGGACGCGTGGTTGCGCCTGGTAGCGTGGCTTTCCTGCCGGAGCCGCCCCTGCGGCCTGATGGCGTGTGTTGTCGGTATGAGGATGCCGCGGCGAAGGGCCGCCTGGGCGTTTCCCGTCGTGTCTTTCGTCGTTCATACAGCGACTATCGCACGCATCGAGGCAGGCTGCAAGGTCGTCATCCATGACGTACCCGTCCGCTGGAGCGGACGGGCCATGTCGGGGGCGCCCGTTCATGGGCGCCAATATTGTCGTTAGCTCAGTCGAAGCTGAGTATCACCTTGCCGGACTGGCCGGACAGCATCGCGTCGAATCCAGCCTGGAAGTCGTCGAATTTGAAGCGGTGCGTTATTACCGGGGCTATGTCGAGGCCAGAACGCAGCATCGTCTGCATCTTGTACCATGTCTCGAAGATTTCGCGCCCGTAGATGCCCTTGAGGAAGAGCCCCTTGAAGATGACCTTGTCCCAGTCGATGCCCGCTCCGTTGGGCAGGATTCCTAGCAGGGCTATGCGTCCGCCATTGTACATGTTGTCGAGCATCTGCTCGAACGCCTGGGGAGAGCCGGACATTTCCATGCCCACGTCGAAACCGCCCACCATGCCGAGTTCTTTCATGACGTCAGTGAGCTTCTCCGCGGCGACGTTGACGGTTCGGGTTGCGCCGAGCTTCATGGCGAGCGCCAGTCGGTAGTCGTTGACGTCGGTGACGACGACGTTGCGGGCGCCTACGTGGCGGGCGATCGCGGACGCCATGCAGCCGATGGGGCCGGCGCCGGTAATGATGACGTCTTCGCCCACCATGTCGAACGACAGCGCCGTATGGGTCGCGTTGCCGTAGGGGTCGAAAATGGAGGCGATCTCGTCGGAAATCGACTCGTGCACGTGCCAGACATTCGATGACGGGATCGACACGTACTCGGCGAAGCAGCCGTCGCGGTTGACGCCAACGCCGCGGGTGTTCGGGCATAGGTGGCGCTTGCCCGCGCGGCAGGCCCGGCAGACGCCGCAGACGATGTGCCCTTCGGCGGAGACTCGCTCGCCGATGTGGTATCCCTGCACGGCGCGACCCATCTCGACGATCTCGCCTACGAACTCATGGCCGATGGTCATCGGGGTCCGAATCGTGCGCTGTGACCAGGCGTCCCACTTGTAGATGTGGACGTCGGTCCCGCAGATGGCGGTCTTCTTGACCTTGATCAGGAGGTCGTTGTCCCCTACCTCCGGCATCGGAACTTCCTCGAGCCACAGACCTAATTCGGGCGATTTCTTGACCAGTGCCTTCATTGATTCCTCCGTATGGTACCACCCGATTATAGCGTGCCGCCTCCTTGCGGTGAAGTCCATTCGGTTTGAAAGTCGCATCAAATATTTCAAATATCGAAACACCGTTTTGAAATTTAGCAAAAACGGACTTATTTTGCTTGCGCATCATTACTTCAGTGCGTATAATGCCAAATAACATCAGAGGGATTTTCAAAATGCAGCCGCGCTTTGAAAAAACCTCAATAACCATCAATCAAGCCGAGTTCAGAAGACAAGGAGTTGGCCGCATGGCTCAACGGATACTGGTAGTGAACCCCGGTTCAACATCGACAAAGATCGCCGTCTTCGAGGATGGCAAGGAACTGTTCAACGAAGGGGTCTGCCATACGGCCGAGGAACTGGCGCGCTTCCCCACTATCGCCTCGCAGTTTGAATTCCGCGAGAAGTGCATCCGGGACGCCCTTTCCGTCGGGAGCATCGACCTCGAGTCGATAGCCTGCGTCGTCGGACGCGGGGGGCTTCTCAAGCCCATTCCCGGCGGAGTCTATTCGGTGAACCAGGCCATGAAGGAAGAATTGCGCAACGCCCGTTTCGGCGAGCACGCCTCGAACCTCGGCGCCCTCATCGCGGATGCCCTTGCGATGGAGGCCCGCGTCCCGGCCTTCATAGCCGATCCGGTGGTCGTCGACGAGCTCGACGACGTGGCCAGGCTCTACGGCCACAAGCTCTTCCGCAAGCAGAGCATTTTCCACGCGCTTAACCAGAAGGCCGTCGCCAGGCGCTGGGCATCCGAGAACGCCAGGCGTTACGAGGACATACGGCTTGTCGTCGCGCACATGGGCGGCGGCGTATCGGTCGGTCTGCACAAGCTCGGCCGTGTCGTCGACGTCAACAACGCGCTCAACGGCGAAGGACCGTTCAGTCCCGAGCGTTCCGGCACGCTCCCCGCGGGCGCATTGGCCAAGCTGTGCTTCTCGGGTTCGTACACCGAGAAGCAAATCCTGAAGATGATCAACGGGCAGGGCGGCATGGTCAGCCTCGCGGGCACCAACGACATGCGGGTTCTCGAGGCCAGGCACCTGGCGGGGGACGACGGGGCGTCGCTCGTCTACAACGCCTTCATTTACAACGTCGGCAAGGCGATAGGCGCGCTGGCGGCCGCCGCCGACGGCAAGCTTGACGGCATTGTCCTGACCGGCGGCATAGCCTACGGCAAGCCAGTCCAGGAAGGCCTGCGGCGGATGGTAGGCTGGATGGCGCCGCTGACGGTATATCCTGGCGAGGGTGAGCTCGAGGCGCTGGCCGCCGCCGGCGAACGGGGCCTGGCGGGCGATGCAAGGGAGTACCGCTGACATGAAAACGATAGCAGAGATCGTCGCCGCCGCGCGGGCCTCTGGCCGCAAGCGCGTCGCCGTCGCCGCCGCGCACGAACAGTCGGCGCTCGAAGCCGCGCTCGACGCCCGTACCGAAGGCATAGCCGACCCGATACTGATAGGCGACCTCGACGAGATCCACCGGATAGCCCGGGAGCTGGGAGCCGACCTGAGCGGCGTCCGCATGATCGAAGAAAAGGACTACGCCAAGGCCGCCGCCGCCGCAGTCGCCCTCGTCCGCTCGGGCGAGGCCGACATCCTGATGAAGGGCATTCTCGATACGTCGATCCTCCTCAAAGCGGCGCTTAACAAGGAATCCGGCCTGAACGCCGGCCGCCTGACCAGTCACGTCGCCGTGATCGAGTCGCCCCATTACCACAAGCTGTTCATCGTCACCGACGCGGCGATCAACATCGCCCCCGACGTCCAGGGCAAGCTCGACATCATAGCGAACGCGGTGCAGGTGTCGCGTTCGCTCGGAGTGGACCGGCCCAAGGTCGCCCTGCTCGCCGCGGTCGAGAAAGTCAACGCGGAGCGGATGCCCTGCACCGTCGACGCGGCCATCATCACCCAGATGAACCGGCGCGGGCAGGTCAAGGATTGCGTCGTCGACGGACCGCTGGCCCTGGACAACGCGATAAGCGCGGAGAGCGCCAGGATAAAGCACATCGTTTCGGACGTCGCCGGCGACGCGGACATCCTCGTCGCTCCCGACATCGAGGCGGGGAACGTCCTCTACAAGGCGCTCCTCGACCTGGGCGGCGCGCGGGGAGCAGGCATCGTCGCAGGAGCGGCCAGGCCCATAGTGCTGACGAGCCGGGCGGACAGCCGCGAGACGAAGCTCGCCAGCATAGCGCTGGCATCGCTGTATGGTTGACAGGAACTTTCGAGGATGCCGTCCAGGCATCGTTTAACGTACCATCTTCCCCGCCACGGGCCGGGATATCGAGAAGGAGTTGCCATGGCTACCAAAGGAAAGACCGAGATAGACCGGGAACGGTGCAAAGGATGCCTGTTGTGCATCCGTGCCTGTCCGACAAAGGTGCTCGCCGTCGACGTCGAGCCCAATTCGTGGGGTTATTATCCGAGCAAGGTCGTCGCACCGGACAAGTGCATCGCCTGCGGCAATTGCTACGCGGTCTGCCCCGATGTGGCAATAACCGTCTACAAGCTATAAGGAGGGTCCGACATGGCTGAAGAAAAACGCCTGATGAAGGGTAACGAGGCTATGGGCGAGGCCGCCGTCCGCGCAGGATGCGACGCGTATTTCGGCTACCCCATCACCCCGCAGAACGAACTGACCGCGTACATGGCGCGCCATATGCTCGCCAAAAAGCGCGTGTTCATCCAGGCGGAGAGCGAAGTCTCCGCCATCAACATGGTCTACGGAGCGGCCGCCACCGGCGCCCGCGCGATGACCAGCTCCTCGAGCCCGGGAATTTCCCTAAAGCAGGAAGGCATTTCGTACGCCTGCGGCGCGGACGTCCCCATGGTCGTCATCAACGTGGCCCGTTCCGGCCCCGGCCTCGGCGGCATATCCCCGGCGCAGGGCGACTACTTCCAGTCAACCCGCGGCGGCGGCCACGGCGACTATTTCCACATCGTCCTGGCGCCCAAGAGCGTACAGGAAGCCGCCGACCTTACCTACGAGGCCTTCGACCTGGCTGACCAGTGGCGAATGCCCGTGATGGTGCTCGCCGACGGCATGATAGGCCAGATGATGGAGGCCGTGGAATTCCCTGAACCCAAGGAAAGGGCCACGCGCATAGCCAAGCCCTGGGCTTCGGGCAATCGCCCGGCCGGCCGGCCCGTCAACCACGTTGATTCCACCCACCTGGTACCCGAAGAATTCGAGCAAGCCCTGCATGCGCGCTACAAGCGCTACGAGGAGATAAAGAAGGTACTGGTCCGCTACGAAGAGCATTTTATCGAGGATGCCGAGCTGATCCTTACCGCCTACGGCACCTCGGCGCGAGTCTGCCGTGGAGCGATGCAGGCGGCCCGGAAGCTCGGCCTCAAGGTGGGCCTCTTCCGGCCGATAACGCTGTGGCCGTACCCGGAAAAGCGCATGGGCGAACTCGCTGGCAAGCGCTTCCTCGCGGTGGAGATGAGCATGGGCCAGATGGTCGAGGACGTGAGACTATACACG
>PGXR01000059.1 GCA_002839245.1 Spirochaetae bacterium HGW-Spirochaetae-7
AATCCTGCCGGCAGCCGCGATATCGTTACCCCTTCAGGATGCTCCTGCGGGACGGCCCTGGTCGACGACGGTACGAGGCTCTACTGCCCGAACCCCGGATGCCCCAAGAAGGCGTTGCACCGGCTGGAGAAATGGCTGTCTACGCTCGATGTGATGGAATTCGGCGTCACGATACTACGTAGGCTGTTCGATTCGGGCAGGGTGCGTTCTATAGCGGACCTGTATACACTCACATCTGATGAGCTCGCGCGCTACGAGCGCATGGGGGAAGCCAGCGCGGCCAAGCTCGTCCAGAACCTGCGGAGCCGTAACAACCCGTCCCTGGCCGAGTTCGTGGCCGGTTTCGACATAGAGGGGATAGGGCTCTTGATGGTCGAGAAGGCGGTGGCTGCCGGCTTCGATACCCTCGGAAAGCTGCGCCAGGCACGGCAGGAGGAACTGGCAACGATAGACGGTTTCGGTGAAATTACCGCGGCAATTCTCGTAGAGGGACTTCGCCTGCTCCAGCCGGAAATGGACGCGACGCTCGATGCAGGAATCGTGGCTATCCTCGAGTCCGCCGCGCCCGAAGGCCCTTTCAGCGGCTTGGCTTTCTGCTTCACCGGGGAGTTGACGACGATGAAGCGGTCCCGCGCCCAGGCCCTCGTCAAGTCCCTCGGCGGCGCTGTAAGGAATTCTGTGGCCAAGGGGCTTTCCTACCTGGTTACCAACGACCCCGCCTCGGGATCCGAAAAAAGCAGGAAAGCGGCTTCGCTCGGGATCAAGGTCATCGACGAGGCGACATTCATGTCCTTGTGCGCCGTCGATCCTGGGAGCGCCACAGCCGGTCGTTGAAACGACCGGTTGCATTCGTTACACTGGCGCCCGTACCACAACGGGGGAGACAATCGTGAAAACCATCAAGGAAGCCTGGAAAGCTGCGGTTGCCGCCGCCGTAGCCGATTTGTTGAGAGAGAAAGGCGCCGATCCGTCGATCGCCGCCGCAGTCGTCGCCGAGACCCCGCCGGATGCATCGATGGGAGATATTGGATTTCCGATGTTCCCGCTTGCCAAGCCGTTGCGCATGGGGCCTCCCCAGATCGCCGTCGCGCTGGCTGAAAGGATGGCTTCGTCGAAAGCGCCCGATGGCGTGGCGAAGGCCATAGGACCGTACCTCAACGTGTTCGTCGACAGGGCCTCGCTTGCCGCCGCAGTGTTATCCGCGCGAAGCTCGGGTGAAGCGTACGGCCGTTCAGCGTCGCTAGCCGGTACGAGGATCATGATGGAGTTCTCCAGCCCCAACACCAACAAGCCGCTCCACCTCGGCCACTTGCGCAACGATGCGCTCGGCGAGAGCACCTCGAGGATACTCAAGGCCAATGGCGCGGAAGTGCTGAAAATCAACCTGGTGAACGACCGGGGCGTGCATATATGCAAGTCGATGTTGTCGTACATGGCCTACGGCGAAGGCCGGACGCCTGACGGCGAGGGAATGAAGAGCGATCATTTCGTCGGCGATTACTACGTCAAGTTCAACGACCTCAAGAAGGAAGACCCGAAGGCAGAAGAGAAGGCCCAGGAGCTTCTCGTCAAATGGGAGGCCGGAGATCCGGAGACCATCGCCCTCTGGAAGACGATGAATGAATGGGCCGTCGGAGGAATCAGGAAGACGTATGAACGCACCGGCATTTCATTCGACAAGTATTACTACGAAAGCCAGATTTACCTGACGGGCAAGGAAGAGGTCCAGAAGGGACTGGCCAGCGGCGCTTTCTTCAGGGCGCCGGACGGCTCGGTCCGTATCGACCTGTCGCCCATTGGGCTCGAGGAGAAGGTCCTGCTCAGGAAGGACGGAACCTCCATCTACATGACCCAGGACATCGGGCTTGCCATCCACAGGCACAACGACTGGCCCTTCGACAGGCTAGTCTATGTCGTGGCCAACGAACAGCAATACCACTTCAAGGTGCTGTTCCATATACTTGCCAGCCTGGGATACGAGTGGGCCAGGAACCTCTACCACCTGTCCTACGGCCTCGTGAACCTGCCGGAAGGCAGGATGAAGACCCGCGAGGGTACTGTCGTCGACGCCGATACGCTGCTCGACTCGCTGCGCGAACTCGCGATAGAAGAAATCCAGGCCAAGGGACGGGAAGACGCGGTAGGCGACATGGCCGAGACAGCCGAGAAGATTGCCCTCGGAGCCGTCCATTACTACCTGGCACAGGCTACCCCCGCCAAGGACATGGTATTCAATCCCAAGGAGTCTCTGTCGTTCAACGGAAATACCGGTCCCTACATCCAGTATATGGGCGCCAGGATATCGAGCCTTTTGCGCAAGAGGGATCTCGGCGAAGGCAAGGCCTCCCAGGGCACGGTCCGGCCTGAGCTCTTGACCGCCGAGTCGGAGTGGGAGCTCGTCAGGCTGGTGGCCGCGTACCCCGAGGCCGTGGAGCTGGCAGGCGCGGAGTACAATCCAGCGGTGGTAGCCGCCCACCTGTACGCCATCGCCAGCGCCTTTTCCAAGTTCTACCACGACGAGCCGATTCTTACCTGTGACGACGCCGACATCGCGGCGACGAGGCTTGCCTTGTCGGAAGCGGTGCTGGTCGTCCTCAAGAACGGGCTCCGACTCCTGTGCATACCTTTCCTGGAAGCCATGTAGGGCTTCGGTTGACACTGGCCCGGCAAGCGTAGTATAAAATCGCGCCGGTTCGCCAAAATTTTGGCGCCGATCTGGCCGTTCCAGGGCCGCCATTCCGGTACGCGTCGGCCGACTCGGACTTTACCGTCCTTCGGCCTCGTCATACGAAACACAAGAGGTTGACAGGATGTACGCAGTCGTAGAAGTACAAGGCAAGCAATACCGCGCCGAAAAGGGCGCCGTTCTCCGCGTTGATCGCATGGATGGCGAGGTCGGCACTCCGGTAGCCATCGATTCAGTGTTGCTGGTATCGGGCGATACGATCAAGATCGGCGCGCCATATGTCGCCGGTGCGTCGGTAAAAGCGACGATCAAGTCCCAGGAAAAGGGCGCGAAGATCATCGTTTTCAAGTACAAGTCCAAGAAGGACTATCGAAGGACGCAGGGACACAGGCAATATTATACCTTCCTCACGGTAGAGGATATTGTTGGGGCCTGAGCGGGTCAGGGTCCGTCTGGCGTTCGGTCCGGACGGCGTGCTAGAGAGCGCCAGGGCCGAAGGGCATGCGGGCGCGACCATGGCGGGCTACAACGTAGCCTGCGCGGCGGTAACCGTTCTCCTGCGGACGGCGTACGAGACCGCGGCCGGTTATGACGGTGTCGTCGTCAGCGGGCAGGCACCTTCTCCAGGCTCGCTGAGCTTCGAGATAGGGCGATACCCGCAGGCGGCCGTCGAACGGCTCAAAGGCGTTGGCGATTTTCTGTCGATCGGGTTGTCGGGCGTCGAGCGCGAGTATCCCGGTCTCGTCGAACTGGAGAGGTACTTCCAGAAGCCTGACGGTTTCTGAAAGTACCCGTGATGAAAGAAAACGAACGGAGGAACTGATATGCCGCACAAAGGTGTAAATGGCCGTGATTCCAATCCTCAGCATCTCGGCGTCAAGTCGTACGGGAACGAGACCATCAGGGCAGGCACGATCATCGTCCGCCAGCGTGGCACGAAGATCCATCCCGGCCAGAACGTAGGCAAGGGCAAGGACGACACGCTTTTCGCTCTCGCCGACGGCCGCGTCGTGTTCAGCGAATATCGCGGACGCAAGTACGCAGGCATCGAGCTGCTGCAGCCGTAGCCAGAGGCCGCAGCCTTGCGGCGTGTCTTTACGGCGGGACAAGCGTGTCCCGCTTCTTGCCGTCGCATCCGGCCCATGCCGAGCGGCGGTATTTTTGTCTTCACGGAAGTACAGGGTAGCAGCATGATCAATTTCGCCGACGAGACGACGATTACCGTAAGCTCCGGTACCGGAGGCAACGGCTGTATCGCGTTCAGGCGCGAGAAGCACGTGCCGTTGGGAGGTCCTTCGGGGGGCGACGGCGGGCGCGGCGGCGACGTCATCTTCGAAGTACGCCGTAACCTGAGAACCCTCGTGCACCTACGATATTCCCACAGCTTCAAGGCTAAGAGCGGCCAGGACGGCATGGGGCAGAACAAGCACGGCTCGGACGGAGCCGACGCCGTCATACCCGTGCCGCCGGGAACGGTGATAAAGAACGCGGCCACCGGCGAGGTCCTCAAGGATTTCGGCAAGGCGGGCGAAGGGCAGTGGCTGTTCCTTCGCGGCGGCAACGGCGGCTGGGGCAACGTACACTTCAAGTCGAGCGTCAACCAGGCGCCGAGGACTGCACTGCCGGGAAAGCCCGGCACGTCCGTCGAGCTGCTTGTCGAACTGCAGCTCATGGCGGACATCGGTTTCGTCGGCTTTCCCAACGCGGGCAAGTCGAGCCTCCTGGACCGATTCACCAACGCCAGGCCCAAGATCGCGCCGTATCCGTTCACGACCAAGATACCCAACCTGGGCATCCTGACGGTCGGCGACCGTGACGTCATCCTGGCCGACATTCCCGGTATAATAGAAGGCGCGCATGAAGGCGCCGGGCTCGGCATACGCTTCCTCAAGCACATCTCGCGAACGGCTGCGCTGGCGTTCCTCGTCGACCTTTCGGATGACCATTTCCTCGACTCGTTCAGGATACTTCTGGCCGAACTCGAGGGCTATTCGGCCGTTCTGCTTGCCAAGCCGCGCGTGGTTATAGGCACGAAGCTCGATCTTCCGGAGACGACAGGCCGCCTCGAAGAACTTGCCGCGGCCCTGCCGGACGAACGGGTAGTCGGGATATCCGTGTTTTCCGGGGAAGGCATCGAGGCCCTCTCGAGGGAATTCCTGTCGTTCGTTCTCGACGCGGAGAAGCCGGGCGATCGCGATCCATGGACCGGCGCGGCGTTATGAGACTCCTGGTACTGGGGGGCACGTTCAACCCCGTCCACCTTGGCCATCTCGTGCTCGCCGAGGAGGTAGCCTGGGAATTCGGCTATGACCGCGTGCTGCTCGTGCCCGCATCGATCCCACCCCACAAGGCACTGGGCGCGGAACCCGGCCCCCGCGTGAGGCTCGCCATGCTCGGGGCCGCCGTCGATGGGGATCCACGTTTCATCGTAGATGATTGCGAACTGAAGCGGGGCGGGATCTCGTACAGCGTCGAAACGCTTGCCCACGTCATGGAAGCATGGGCCCCTGAAGGTAAGCCGGGTTTCGTCATCGGCGACGACCTCGCGGAAGGCTTCGGTACATGGCGTAACCCGGCCCGCATATGCGAGCTGGCCGATCTAATCGTCGCCAGGCGGGGCGGTGCCAGCTTCAAGCTGGATTTTCCTTACAAAAGAGCCCACAACATGATCCTGCCCATATCGTCGACGGATATACGGACCAGGATCGCCTCAGGCAAGCCCTGGCGAAGGCTCGTGCCGACAGCCACAGCAAACTACATAGAAAGCCATGGAACGTACAGGGTTGCCTGATCACGGTTCCCCGGAGGAATATTCCCCGAGGTTGGCCGCCCGATCCGTCATGAGGCTGGCGGAATCGATGCTCGACAGGAAACGCTTCGAGCATTGCGTCGGCGCGGCCAGGACGGCGGCGGCGATTTGCCGGCGTTTCGGCCATGATGAAGACGCGGCATACCTCGCCGGGCTCGCCCATGACCTGTGCAAGCGCTTGCCGCCTGCCGAGCAGTTTTCGTTGGCTAGGTCCTTCGCCGGACCTCTTCCTGAAGTCGTGTTCGAGAACCTGAGGCTTCCCCATGGTCCCGCCGCCGCGGTTTACCTTGAAAGGGAAGGGCTGTCTTCCGATCCGGCCGTGCTCGAAGCCGTAGCGTACCATACAGTCGGGAAAGCCGGGATGGGGCCGGTAGCGCTTGCCGTATACATCGCAGACAAGATAGAGCCCAGCCGCAGGGATTGGGCCCAGGGAGTACGCGAGCTTCTTTCGGCAGGCGCCTTCGACGGTTCCGGCGGCCTTGGGCGCCTGGCCACGGCCACCCTGGAGACGATGCTCGATGAAATCAGCGCTTCCGGCCGCGCGGTTGCCGCTACCACGCTTGTCCTGTACAATAGCCTGACCGGAAAGAGTGTATCCGAATGGCCCGTGCGATAATCGACAAAAGCATCCTGTTCCTCGTCGCCATCGTGATGGTCATAGTGGTCGCGGGATCGGTCATGTTCTCCTCGTTGCGGACCGATCCGGTCGACGATGCCATAAGCGAGGATCGTATAATCAACATCGCCTTGATCCTCGAGAAGAACGGCAAGCCGGCGACGACGGAAATCCTCATGTACTATCCGGCCAACGCGCGCGCGGCCTTGCTCGATATACCTTCCGAGACGGGCTTGATCATCAAGTCGCTTAATCGCGTCGACCGGATCGACGCCCTCTACGATCCGCGTTCGCCGAAGCCATACCTCGAGGAGATACAGCGGCTTACCGGAGCAATCATCGACTGGTACCTGATTCTGGACGAGAATTCCCTGTCCGCCCTTGCGGACCTGCTCGACGGCATTTCGGTATTCCAGCCCAATCGCGTATCCACCGTCGTCGATGACGCGCCGGTGGCGCTGCCTTCGGGTTTCGTCGTCCTTGATGGACGCAAGACCCTGGTGTACGCCTCGTGGCAGGACCCTGAGGCCCCCGATTCAGAACTGATATCCAGGCGTCAGTCCCTGTTGCAGGCGGTCATCAGGAGGATAGGAGAACGGACGACCTTCATCATGCGCGACGACGTGTATCCGTCGGTGCATGCCAGGTTCAAGACGAACCTGAAGAACGAATCGCTCAAGCGGCTGCTCGCTGAATTCGCCAGGCTAGACACCGATCGTATCGTGCTGCAGCGGCTTACCGGCGCATACCGGTCGGTTGAAGGCAAGATGCTGCTTTTCCCCCACTACGACGGCGAACTTGTGAAGGACATCGTGAAACAGTCGCTCAATGCCTTGCTCAACGCTGACGCGACTGCTATCGCTGACAAGGTTTTCACGATAGAGATACTCAACGGGACGAGCGTCAGGGGCCTGGCACAGAAGACCGCGGAGATATTCCAGAGTTTCGGGTACGAAGTAGTCTCCGTCGGCAATGCCGGGCAGACCGATATCGACAAGACGAGCGTCATAGACCGGTACGGGGACAAGGCGTCCGCCACTACGGTCGCGAACGTCATACGATGCAAGATAGTCGAAGACGAGGCCGTCCCGAGCACAAGCCCGGCGGATTTCGTCATAGTGCTGGGCAAGGATTTCAATGGGAGGAACTGTGTCGATTGATATACGGGAAGCCGCCTTCGGGTGCGCAGGCATGCTGTCAGAGCATAACGGGAGCGATACTGTCGTCCTCGATCTTAGAAAACTGTCGACCTGGACCGACTTTTTCATCGTTACCAGCGCGACGAGTTCGACCCACCTCAGGGGGTTGGCGAGGCATGTCGAAGAATATCTCGGTCCGCTGGGATTGTCGCCGCTCAGGCGGCCGCGGATCGCCGAGGACGAGCAGTGGTGCCTTCTCGATTACGGGGATTTCGTCGTGCACATCATGGCAGCCGAGGCAAGGGCCTTCTACGAGCTGGAGAAGCTGTGGTTCGAAGCCGAGGTCGTACCGGTCGGCGCCCAGGGCAAGCCGGCTGATACCCAATCGACGGCCGCGACGGCCGCGACGGAATAGAAAAATGGCCGCTCCTCCAGCATGGAAGGGCGGCCATCGCCTCAATAAGCCGGCTGGCTACTCGTCGAAGTCGTTGTAGTCTATATCGTCCTCGAAATCGTAGTCCGTGGTTTCTTCGTCCTCTTCGTCGAAATCGTCGTCGAAGTCATCTTCTTCGTCGTCGAAGTCATCTTCTTCGTCGTCGAAGTCATCTTCTTCCTCTGAGAAGTCATCGAAGTCGTCTTCTTCCTCGAAGTCGTCCTCATAGTCATCTTCGTAATCGTCGAACCGGACGAAAGGAGCCTCGGGAGCCTGGCCGTAATCGCCGACGCCCACGAGCACTAGCTCCAACGCGTTTCCCGGCATTGCCGTGTCCCGTATAGGGTCCATTTCGATCCTCCCTCTGAAAGTCAACAAGCAACCGCTGTACGGAGAAATCTAAAAGAGACCCGAGCGGTCTGTCAACTATATTCGCGTCCTAAATGTACGTTTTTCCGATGCCTTGGCGGCGTTGGCGGGATCCTGCTATAATTACGCGATGATAAACGAGATCAGGGTCTCCGCGCCTGCCAAGATCAACCTCCATCTTGCGGTGGGAAGCTCGAGGCCCGACGGGTTCCATGCCATAGCCAGCCTGTTCCAGGCCATATCCCTGGCGGATTCGGTCAGCATCTCCCTTGATTCAAGCGCGATCATTCACCTGGACGCGGCGTGCGATTGCCCGGTTCAAAAAAATACTGCGTATCGTGCGGCAAGCGCGTTTCTGGCGGCTGCCTCATCTGGCGGGCTCGGGCGGGTACCCGGCGTGCGCATAACCATAGACAAGAAGATTCCGATGGGCGCAGGCCTGGGCGGCGGCTCAAGCGATGCGGCTTCGACGCTCAAGGGCCTCGCGGCCCTCCTCCCCGGCTTCGTCGACGACAGTACGCTGTTCAGCCTCGCGGCTTCGATAGGCTCCGACGTGCCGTTCTTCCTGGGCAGCGCCTGCGCGGCGGTGGCCGGCAGGGGAGAGCTGCTGTCGCCGGTGGCTGCGCGCGATGACTATGCGCTGCTCCTCGTCGATCCGGGGTTTTCAATTTCTACCAAGGACGCATATGCACGCCTCGACGAGTACAGGAGCGCCGGAGGTGGCGCGAAGTGCCGCCCGCACGATGAGCTGGAAGCCGAGCTGGCGGGGTTTGCGTCTTCTTATCGCCGGGAGGAACCGTCTTCCTGGGGGTTCAGGAATGATTTCTACGATGCGCTCGGCTCATCCATGCCGACGCTGAAGGCGTGCAGGGAGGCGATCCTGGGGCAAGGCGCCGTTTTCGCGTCGATGAGCGGCTCCGGCAGCGCCATGTACGGCGTATTCGCCTCGGCGGCCGAAGCGTACCGTGCCGCCCTCGGGCTCCATGGCACCATGGACAGCGGCGTCTACTTTCCGCTTGCTTGTCTTCCAGACTCGATATAGACTTATTTATCGAGAATCGTACGGGGAGCCACTTCAGTCTGCTCATGCCATGAACTCTACGACAAGGAGAAGGCGCCGCATGGACATCACCGATATTCGTATCCGCAGGGTTTCTGGCGAGGGAAAGCTGAAGGCGTATGTGACTGTCACCTTCGACGAATGCTTCGTGGTGCATAACGTAAAGGTCATCGAGGGAAGGACCGGCGTCTTCATCGCGATGCCCTGCAGGAAGACCAGGACCGGCGAGTACAAGGATATCGCGCACCCTATCTGCCCTGCCTTCAGGACACGCCTGCAGGATGCCATAGTGGCTGATTATGAGCGGGGATTCGGTTCGGTCGAAAGCCCTCAATTCCAGGATTGAGGCTGGCCAGATACCCCCGTGACACGGTGGGCGCATATGGGGTATAACGATACGCCGTACGTCCCGTCGAACGACGTACCATTGGGACGTCGACAAGGGGTAAGTCAGCGGGCTTTGGTTCCGCCATTCGCAGGTCCGAATCCTGCCGTCCCAAAGCGACATATTACGCTATCAGCGAGGAGAGAGCATTCATGAGCCAGCATGTAGTTGACGCCGGCGCGCGCGAGATCGGCACGAAAGGCGCACTGAACGACCTGAGGAAGAACGGCGGTATCCCCGCCGTCGTCTATAATCGCCACGGCAAGGTTACTCCGATCGTCCTGAACGAGAAGGCCTTCAAGAAGGCAGTCGACGGCGTTTCAGAAAGTACGATCATCAAGTTGAACGTCGGCTCCGATTCGTTCGATTGCCTGGTAAAGGACCGCCAGCTTGACTGGCTCCACGGCACGATCCTGCACGTCGACTTCTTCGAAGTCGAAAGCGGAGTCATCATGCGTGCCAAGGTTCCCGTCCATCTCACCGGCTCCTCGATCGGCGTCCGGAACGGCGGAATCCTGGAGAACCCGGTGCACGACATAGAAGTGGAGTGCTTCCCGGCAGTGATGCCGGAGAAATTCATGATAGATATCAGCGAACTGGAAGCCAACCATTCCATCCACGTCCGGGATATCATTCATGCAGAAGGCGTCAAGATCCTGAGCGCGCCCGACCAGGTCGTCGTCCTGGTCAAGTTCGCCAAGGCTGAAGAGGTTGCCGAGGAAACCGTTGAAGCTGCCGCCGCAGTACCTGGCACACCTGCTGTCGCCGGTGCCGCTCCCGTTGCCGGGGCTGCCGCCGGCGCTTCCCCGGCCGCCGCCGGCGCTGCCCCTGCTGCGCCCGGGAAGCCTGCCAAGCCCGGCAAGTAAGACCCAGCCGATTCCGATACAACGGGGCCGTCATTCACGACGGCCCCGTTCGTTTTATAGTAGATTGATTTCAGGTTGAACGGAGGCGCCATTCGATGCAAACACGTGAATCTGCTCCTCCCGTCATTGACGCCGAACCGGTCGAGTCCGCCGTGGCCAGCTGCTTCTTGAAGCTGGCTGGACTGTCCGCGAGGGTTCTCGTGGCGCTGTCGGGCGGCCCGGATTCGGTAGCACTTCTCGTCGCCTCGGCCGAAGAGGCCAGGAAGAGAGGCGTAGGCCTGTCGGCATGCTGGGTTGACCATGCGTTGCGGCCAGCTACGGAACTGTCGGATGAGCGCGGCTTCGTCATCGAGTTGTGCCAACGCATAGGCGTGCCGATCCTGATAGAGGAAGCTTCGCGAGGCGAGATAACGGGTATGGCCAGGGAAGCGGGGGGAATCGAATCCGCAGCCAGGATTTTCCGCTATGCGGCACTGGAACGCGCCAGGCTAGCCTCCGCTTGCGGATCCGTGCTGACAGGACATACCGCCGATGACTTTATCGAGACGATGGTCATGCGGTTCTGCACCGGCTCGGGGACGGCCGGACTCCGGGGAATACCCGAAACTAACGGTCACATAGTCAGGCCGCTCCTCGGCGTACCCAAGTCCCGTGTCTACGCCTACCTGGCGTCGAAGGGGCAAGGGTTTCGGGAGGATTCGACAAACGCGTCCGATGACTACCTGCGCAACAAGGTGCGGCACGATGTCCTTCCCGTCCTTTTGTCGGTGTTTCCATCGCTCCGAGCCTCGCTCGGCATGGTGTCGGCGAAAGCTGAGCTCGACGAAGCTGCATTGGCCGGAATGGCGGACGGGCTGCTCGTTCCGGCGTCGCCTGGATGCGCGGCGGATACGGTCGAAGATGCCGCCAGGATCGATGCGGCCAGGTTCGATGAGGCGCCCGTCTCCGTCAGGATCAGGGCGTTGTATCGATTGAGCCTTCCGCTCGTCGACAAGCGCCTTCCATGGCGCCTGGTCAAGGCGGCCGCGAGCTCCGCAAGGCTGTCCGGCAGACTGGCCTCGGGATGCGGCATGGAGTTCGCCAGGGAAGGCCGCGTCGTGTTTGCGAGACGTTTCGAACGGGCCTCCGAAGGCGGGTCGGCCGGGGGGGGCGGATGCTCTGCGGGGACGGGTTTCAGCTTTCTGGCCGAATATCCAGGCGAGTTTCGAATAGGCAAGGCAGGTACCTGTAGGATATACTCAAAGGATCAGGCTCCGGGTTTGAGGCTCGACGCTTTTTCGTGGCCACTCTGGATACGCTCGAGGCGTCCTGGCGATGTGATACGTACGGGCGCCGGCTCCAAGATGCTCGATTCGCTGATGTCCGAAATGACGATACCCGCAGGGCTTCGCGATTCGGTGACGATAGTCGAGGACAAGGACGGAATAATCGCCATGATCGGTTCATCGTCTGGAGGTCGGGACGTGTACAGGAAAAACGACGGTCTTGCCGTAGTACCGGCCCCTGGATTCCTGGTAATTGAATTTGTGACGGATACGGAAGGAGCCACGGTTACCGATGCAATTTGACGATAAAAACTCACCAAGGATACCGAAAGGGCCAGAAGCCGGTCCTCCGCGTGGAGCCCGCATCTCGCTGATAGTATTCGTCGGGCTATTGGCAACCTCGGTAGCCCTGTTTTTCTTCGACGGTTCGTCGGCTATTCCCGGCATACCATATTCAACCTTCATTACCCATCTCGAGGAAGGCAATGTCGACTCGGTGCGGATCGTCGACCAGCGTATGATACAGGGCACTCTCAAGGGGCGTTCAGGGGATTCCCAGCAGTTCAGCACGCTTATCCCGTATCTGGATGCCGGTCTCCTTGAAAAACTCAAGTCAAAGAACGTCAAAGTCGAAGGCGCTGACGCCCAGATGAGTCCGCTAAGGCTGCTCGGCGAGCTCTTCCCGTGGATATTCGGCTTCTTCATCGTCTGGATGGTCTTCAAGCAGACGCAAGGCAACAACAAGGCTTTCAGTTTCGGCAAGAGCCGCGCCAAGCGCTACCAGGAAAACGACAAGAAGACGACATTCGCCGACGTGGCCGGCCAGAAGGAAGCCAAGTACGAGCTGCTCGAAGTGGTCGACTACCTCAAGAATCCTCAAAAATTCGTAAAGATGGGCGCGCGCATACCCAAGGGAGTCTTGCTCGTAGGCATGCCGGGCACCGGCAAGACCCTGCTTGCAAAGGCGGTCGCCGGCGAGGCTGACGTACCGTTCTTCCATATGTCAGGTTCCGATTTCGTGGAAATGTTCGTCGGTGTCGGCGCGAGCCGCGTACGCGACCTCTTCGAGCAGGGACGCAAGAGCGCCCCGTGCATCCTTTTCATAGACGAGCTGGACGCCGTCGGGCGCACCCGAGGGGCCGGCTACGGCGGCGGCCATGACGAACGGGAACAGACCCTCAACCAGATGCTCGTCGAGATGGACGGCTTCGATACCAAGGACGGAGTCATAATCCTCGCGGCCACCAACAGGCCGGACGTCCTCGACCCGGCGCTGCTCCGGCCCGGCCGGTTCGACCGGCAGGTGATCGTCGCGATGCCCGACATACAGGAACGCGAGGACATACTCAAGATCCACATGGCCAAGGTTCCCAGCTCGATCGACATCGACGTGAAGCGCCTCGCCCGCGCGACCCCCGGCATGAGCGGCGCCGATCTGGCCAACATGGTCAACGAGGCCACGCTCTTCGCGGTCCGCAGGGATCGCGCAGAGGTGGAGATGCAGGATTTCGAGGAAGCGCGCGACAAGATCATGATGGGCATAGCCAGGACGTCGCTCATCATATCCGAAGAAGAGAAGAAGGCCACCGCCTATCACGAGGCCGGTCACGCGCTGCTCCATTACTACCTGCCCAATGCCGATCCCCTCCACAAGGTGACCATAGTGCCGCGTGGCAGGGCTCTCGGGCTGGCCATGTCGCTTCCGCTCCGCGATGCCTACTCGAGGGGCCGGGGCTGGGTGCGGGACAGGATAGTCATATCGTACGGCGGCTTCGCGGCCGAGACCATCGTCTATGGCGAAACGACGACAGGAACGACGCAGGACATAAAGCAGGCCACCGACCTCGCCCACAAGATGGCCTGCGAATGGGGCATGGCGGAAGAACT
>PGXR01000060.1 GCA_002839245.1 Spirochaetae bacterium HGW-Spirochaetae-7
TAAGGAGCCGCCCCAGGTACGCGACCTGGCCGACGCGGGCTTCCAGGTAGTCGAGCTCGCAGGCTTCGCGCAGGCCCACCGACAGCGCGCCCATGTCGCGGCCGGCCATGCCGCCGTAGGTGTTGAAGCCTTCGAACATGATGTTGAAGGTGCTGGCTTCCTGCCAAAGCTTCTCGTCGCGGAACGCCAAGAAGCCGCCGATGTTGACGATGCCGTCTTTCTTGCTGGACATCGTCATGCCGTCGGAGTACGAGAACATCTGCCTGACGATGTCCCTTATGCCGGCATCGGCGAATTCCGCCTCCCGGGTCTTGATGAAATACGCGTTTTCGGCGAATCGTGCGGAATCGAAGAACAGGGGCACGCCGTAGCGCCTGCATAGCGAGGAGACTCCGCGGATGTTCGCCATGCTGACAGGCTGGCCGCCGGAGCTGTTGCAGGTGATCGTCAGCATGCAGACCGGTATAGCTTCACGGGGATGCGAGCTGAGCACCGACTCCAGCTTTCCCAGGTCGACGTTGCCCTTGAAAGGGTGCTCGACTTGCGTGTCGAAGGCTTCGTCTATGGTGCAGTCGATGGCGCGCGCCTTGCGGAACTCGATGTGGCCCTTGGTGGTGTCGAAGTGGCTGTTGCCCGGTACAACCTTGCCGGCTCCGGCGTCGCCTACGCCGATGATGGCGCTGAAAAGCACGTTTTCGGCGGCCCGCCCCTGGTGGCATGGCAGGAAATGCTCGAAGCCGAAGAGTTCCTCTATCGAAGCCTTGAGCTTGTAGAACGAGCTGGCGCCCGCGTAGCTCTCGTCGCCGAGCATCATCTCGGCCCACTGGGCGCTGGACATCGCGCCGGTGCCCGAATCGGTCAGGAGGTCGATGTAGACCTGTTCGCTCCGCAGGTTGAACAGGTTGTAGCGCGCCTCGCGTATCCATAGTTCGCGATCCGCCTTGGACGAGCGCTTGATCGGCTCTATGGTCTTCATCCGGTAAGGTTCTGCCCACGGTAGGTTCATGCTTTCTCCTGTTTTTCGGGACGGGTGCATTCTACTGCCTGCGCAGGCTCCGAGTCAAAGGAATTCCGATGTAATTCTTTGCACTGTAGTTACTTATAGAAACACGGACCTTGGAGGACCTGAAAAATCTACATGGAGAATCATCGGTGCCTGCCCGTCGCAGGCGCTGCCCCGGGCATCGATCCGCATTGCGCGCTATACTGGTTCACAGCGATACGAGGAGGCTCCATGCGCGCATTGTCCGTTCCCTTGTCACTGTTGGCTTTCATCATCCAGCTCGTCCTTCCTGCCATGTCGGCGGGGGCGCAGTCGACCCAGGAACTGCCGGTGACCAGGGTGGCGCTGTTCTCGTCAGGCGTCGGCTATTTCGAGCACCGGGGCCAGCTCCAGGGCGACGCGGTGCTTTCCCTGCCGTTCAGGACGGCGGAGGTCGACGACGTGCTCAAGTCGCTCGTCGTATGGGACCTGGGCGGAGGCAAGGCGGGTTCCCCCTCGGTCAGCTACCCGTCGCTTGAAACCCTCGACAAGGCGCTGCAGGGCTTCAGGGTCGACCTGTCAGGCGCGCCGGGAATCGCCCAGATGCTGGCCAGGCTGCGAGGCGCGGAGCTGGTCGTCGACACGCCCGAGAGCGTCACCGGCCGCATCGTCACGGTGGAACAGCGCCCGAGCGGCATGGACGGTTCGGCACGCCCCTGGCTGGTCCTCGCGACGGCGCAAGGCGTCATGGCCGTGCCGGTGGACGGCATCGCGGCGTTCCGTTTCGTCGACCGCGGCCTTTCCGACGACTTCGACAAGGCCCTGGCGTTGTTGCTCGGGGCGCGGGACGCGGACCGCAGGACACTCGATCTACAGTTGCCGGGTACCGGGACAAGGGAGAGCGCCATTGGCTATGTCGTGGCCGCTCCTGTCTGGAAGGTGTCCTATCGCCTCGATCTTCAGGGCGGCAAGCCGTGGTTCCAGGGCTGGGCCGTAGTCGACAACCCGAGCGACCAGGACTGGAAGGAAGTCTCGCTTTCCCTGGTCAGCGGCCGGCCGGTATCGTTCATCCAGAACCTCTACGCCCCGCTGTGGCTGCCCAGGCCCGTCATGCCGCTGTCGATAGCCGGTACGGCCACCGCGCGGACCTTCGACTCAGGTTTCGAGGCCGACCTGTACGCCGAGGCGGAGGAGGCCACCCCGATGGCGGAATCCCGCAGGTCCATGCCGGCGCAGGCGCCGATGGCCAAGAGGGCTGCTGAATCCGCCTTCGGAGGAGCGCCTTTGCTCGCACGATCCAGCGTCGAGACGACGGTGGCCAGGTCCGCCGGCGACCAGTTCGAGTTCACCGTGAAGAAGCCGGTCACCCTGGAACGCCGCCACAGCGCGATGATACCGCTCGTCGCCGGCGCGCTGTCCGCCGAGAAGGTCTCGATATATACGCAAGGCTCGGGAGGCAGCCACCCGATGCTGGGCGTTCACATCGTCAACTCGACGGGGATGAAGCTGCCTGCCGGCCCGATCACCGTATTCGACGGCGGCGCCTACGCGGGCGATGCCCTCATCGAGTTCCTGCCCGAGAAGGACAAGCGCCTCGTCGTCTACGGCGAAGACCTGTCGGTGACCGGCGACGAATCCACGTCCAGCACCACCGAGACCGTGGGCGTTTCCATCGTCAAGGGCGTAATGCTTTTCTCCCGGCGGGTCACCTATTCGAGGACCTACGCGTTCAGGAACGCCTCGGCCAACCCCAGGAGCCTCCTCGTCGAGCACCGGATCACCGCCGGTTCCGAGCTTGTCGCCCCCATCTCCTTCGACGAGAAGACAGAAGCCCTGTACCGCTTCCCGCTGGCGGTGCCCGCAGGCGGCCAGGCCAGGCTGGAGGTCAAGGAACGCTCGCCGTCCCAGGAACGCGTCGTGCTGTCGTCTCTCGGGGCGGAGTCGTTCCTGTACTGGTCGTCGTCGAAGGAATTGACGCCTTCGATGCGCGAAGCCCTCAGGAAAGCCATCGACCTCAGGAAGAGGACCGAGGACGCGAAACGCCTGCTGGCCGACCTGCAGACGCGCAAGACCGAGCTCGGCAACGACCAGTCCCGCATACGCCAGAACCTTGACGCCGTCGGACGCGATTCGACTCAAGGTCAGCAGTACCTCAAGCGCCTCCTGGATTCGGAAACCGAGCTCGACAAGCTGGCCATTAAGACCGAGGAGGCGAAGAAGGGATCGCTCGACGCCCAGGCGGCCTACGAGAACTACCTAGGGGGACTTTCGCTGGACAAGTAAGAGTTTGACGACCGTGTGATTGGCTCCATAACTATCGAATCTCCAGCCGTTCCCTCGAAATTGCTGTAAAGAAATCCTTGCCCCATGGATCTACCGCGCGGGTGTCCTTGATGAACGGGATGATGTCGACCTTTGCTTGCGCCCAGTCGACTGTGGAAAAGCGTTTGTCAAGGAGGCGAAGCAGAGCGACCTTGTCCAGAGGCTTGCCGGCAGGCCACTGGCCCGATTGAATCAAGCGTGACTCGAGGTGGGCGCGGTTTACAGGTACGTCTCTTGTCAAGTACCAAAAGTAATCGTAGAAATCCCGACCTTTTACCCGAGGTTCCCAGTTGCGGCACAGCACGGCATGGATCCTGCCGGTGAATAGTGAAGGAAGGTCGTATAGCCGTACGGAATAAGGAATTGGCGAAAGTCTGTATTTCGCTTCAAGACAGGCTCCAGCCGGAGGATCTGTATCCACTTCAAGCTTTATTCTCAGGACCTCGTTTTCAGGCACGCCGGGAACCGGTGGTTTGATTGATGCGATCTTTACCAGATGGATGAGTGTCCCGCCTTTGATGAACGCTGCCGCCATAGAATGCTGCCTTGGTGAAAAACCCAGCACGATCCAGGGCAACCAGTGTGATCTCCTGCGCGATTTCTTTGAGGGCTTGGCGGCGCTCGCCATTGTTTCGGCACTGGTAGCGCTCGAGCATGGTGCGGACCGGGCCGGTATCAATCATCTTTTTGCTACCCTTGAGAACCATCCGGCGAGTGCGGTCAGTGACTTCCTGTGGTAACGCGGTGCTATCCACTGGATGAACTCTATGTCGAGCGTGGCAAGGTCTTCGCGCTCCATGCGCCAGTCATCCAGGAGCAACCGTTCAATCCCGTCAACTGATGCAACGCCCGCGAGCTTGTACACGGCGTCGCAGATGGCTTTTTCCGGCTCTGCAATCAAATAGTAGTTTCCTTCTTCTTCTGCCTGCTTTATACCGTACGGATATACCGCAGTGGGTAGATACAGGTACTGGTATGTCCCCAGTGGCGTTCGGAAGTCTTGTCTTTGTTTTTATTGTAGCTCGCCGAGAGTATGACCGTTACGCTCTCAGGAATCAAACCGCATGCGGCAAGTGCGCTTTGGAAGGAAATATATGATGGACCATACAGGATTGGTGCCAGTGTCTTTGGCGGAATGCTCAGGTCATCGACGAAGAGGCCCCGTCGGATCTGCATTAGCTTCCCGGACTTGAGCAGTCGTGTAAGCTTTGCCTTGGGGGAGGAATAGCTTCTGAGTCCTTCCATGACCATTTCATGTGACTTGATCATATATACATCCAGAGCGTCGTGGCCTCCGCGGCCGCGTAGCGAGGAGACCCGCGGCGGGGTTCGCGTCTGGCGCAGCTTGCCGCATGCCCGGGATTGGCGAACCCCGGATTTTTCTCTTTTTCGCTTGACAGAATCGGCACCCCTTGATTCGTATACCGTGTATCACTATACTGCAACGAGAGTACGTTTCTTTCAATCAACCGCGCTTTCCGCGCAAAACCGTGACCTAAACGAAACGATCGCGAAGAATGCGGAGGTCGTACAGGGTGCCGGACTTGGGGGAGCGAGCTCGCTATCCACCGACAGAATGACGTAACTCGAGGACGGAGCCCGACGGGCGACCGGACCATACCCAACGCAAAGGCAGAGGCAAGAGCATGGCTTTCGAAATCTCGAAGATGCGAAATATCGGCATCAGCGCCCACATCGACTCGGGCAAGACCACGTTATCCGAACGTATCCTGTTCTATTGCAACAAGATCCACGCGATCCACGAGGTGCGGGGCAAGGACGGCGTCGGCGCGACGATGGACTCGATGGACCTGGAACGCGAGCGCGGAATCACGATCCAGTCCGCCGCGACCAACGTCCAGTGGAAGGATACGCCGATCAACCTGATCGACACGCCCGGGCACGTCGACTTCACCATCGAAGTGGAGCGGGCTCTGCGCGTTCTGGACGGGGCCGTGCTCGTGCTGTGCTCGGTCGGCGGCGTGCAGTCGCAGACGCTGACGGTCGACCGCCAGCTCAAGCGCTACCATGTACCCCGCCTGGCGTTCATCAACAAGGCCGACCGGACCGGAGCCAACCCCTACCGGGTCAAGAACCAGGTCGTCGAGAAACTCGGACTCAACGCCGCGTTCATCACGCTGCCGATCGGCCTCGAGGACAAGCTCGAAGGCCTCATCGACCTCGTGCTGATGAAAGCCGTCTACTTCGACGGCGACGGCGGCGTCGACATCCGCTATGCCGAGATTCCGGCCCATCTGAAGGCCGACGCCGACAAGTACCGCGAGGAGCTGCTCGACAGCGCCTCGATGTTCTCCGACGAACTGGCGGAAGCCTATCTCGAAGGTACCGAGACGCCGGAAATGATAAAGGCAGCTATCCGCAAGGGTACGGTCGCCGAGCAGTTCGTACCGGTATTCGTCGGGTCAGCCTACAAGAACAAGGGCGTCCAGCTCCTTCTCGACGGCGTGGTCGACTACCTCCCCGATCCGACCGAGGTGAAGAACATCGCCTTGGACCTCGACGACAACGAGAGCGAGCACGTGGTCGTCGCCGAGGCCCTGCTCCCGACCGTCGCGCTTGCGTTCAAGCTCGAGGATGGACAGTACGGCCAGCTTACCTACGTACGCATATACCAGGGCTCGATAAAGAAGGGCGACGAGCTCATCAACACGCGCGCCCGCAGGAAATTCAAGGTCGGTCGCCTCGTGCGCATGCATGCGGCCTCCATGGAAGACATCACCGACGGCGGGCCCGGCGACATCATCGCGCTGTTCGGCATTGAATGCGCCTCGGGCGATACCTTCTGCTCGCCGTCTATCAACTACGCGATGACGTCGATGTTCGTTCCTGATACGGTCATATCGCTGGCCATCATGCCGAACGACAAGAAAAGCGCCGACCAGATGTCCAAGGCGCTCAACCGCTTCACGAAGGAAGATCCGACCTTCCAGACCTACGTCGATCCCGAGAGCAACCAGACCATCATCAAGGGCATGGGGGAGCTGCACCTGGACGTGTACATCGAGCGCATGCGCCGCGAGTACAAGTGCGAGGTGACGACCGGCATGCCGCAGGTCGCGTACCGCGAGGCGATCAGCCAGCGCGCGGATTTCAACTATACGCACAAGAAGCAGACCGGCGGCTCGGGACAGTACGGCCGCGTGGCCGGATACATCGAGCCGGTCGCGGACAAGGTGTACGAGTTCGTCGACTCCATAAAGGGCGGCTCCGTCCCGAACGAGTACATCCCGGCCTGCGACAAGGGCTTCAAGGAATCGGTCAAGAAGGGTTCCCTGATAGGCTTTCCCGTGGTCAACATCCGCTGCGTTATCAACGACGGCGCGAGCCACGCGGTCGACTCCTCCGACATCGCCTTTCAGTTGGCGGCGATAGGCGCTTTCCGCGAGGCCTACGAGAAGGCCAAGCCGGTAATCCTCGAGCCCATCATGAAGGTCTCCGCCGAGGGCCCGTCCGAGTTCCAGGGCAACATATTCGCGTCGATCAACCAGCGCCGCGGGCTGATAACGGCGAGCACCGAGGAAGCGTCCTTCTGCCGCGTCGAGGCAGAGGTCCCGCTAGCGGAAATGTTCGGTTATTCCACAGTGCTGCGGTCTATGTCACAGGGCAAGGCAGAGTTCTCGATGGAGTTCCTCAAGTACGGCAAGGTTCCGCAGAGCGTTTCGGAGCAGCTTCGCAAGGAATTCGAGGACAAGCGCAAGAAGGAACAGGGCAGGTAGATCCGTCGTGGCCGACGGGCCGGATATTCTCCGGCCCGTTTGCGTTTTATGATGATCGGCCGTATACTCGTATTCGTGATACCATTGGCGCGGTCCTCCGCGACCGCAAGCACACGAATTCTAACCATGACGACTAACCAATTATTACTTTAAGGAGTTCCCATGCTTAAAGAGGAGCTGATCAAGAAGAGTCCCGTTCGCGTCCTCGAACGTGGAATCGAGGGCGGACTCAAGGCTGGCAACATCGGCGTGATCGCCAGCCGGAAGGGCATCGGCAAGACGAGCGTTCTCGTCCAGCTCGCGCTGGACAAGCTCATGCAGGGCAAGAAGGTGATCCACGTTTCCTTCACCACCCATACCAGTTACGTCATTTCGTGGTACGAGAACATCTTTTCCGAGCTGGCCAGGAAGAAGAACCTGGAAGCCTACTCAACGGTGCATGACGAGCTCATGAAGAACCGCGTGATCATGAACTTCAACCAGGAAGGCGTGAACACGGACCAGATGCTCAAGTCGCTTCGTGCGATGATAGTCGACGGCGGCTTCGCGGCTGACGCCATCATCGCGGACGGCTTCGATTTCGCCCGGGCAGACGCCAGCCACTTTTCGCAGGTCCGCGCCTTCGCCCTGGAAATGAAGCTGGAGTTCTGGTACTCCTGCACGATGGCCGGAGAGGAGCCGCTCCTCGACAAGAAGAACATCCCGGTCATTCTCCGCAGCTTCCTCGATGATATCGCGGTCCTGATCGTACTCGAGCCCAAGGCGGAGTACATCCACTTCGTGGTCGTCAAGGATCACGGCCGGATGAATCCGGCGGACTTGAGCATCAAGCTGGACGCGAAAACGCTCCTGATCGCCGAAGCCTAGTTTTCGCACATGCCGGGGCGATCGCGGCGTCGCTCGGCACGCGGTTCTCCTCGGAATACAAAAGTATGCCTTCGGAGCCCCGCGTGCGTCGTTCCTTGCGCTCATCCCCGGCATGAGCGAAAACATCTTCAGTGAAGAAGCGGGGCGATCGCGGCGTCGCTCCAGGTCCGGGGCGATCGCGGCGTCGCTCACGGTTTATCCCAGGGTGTGGAAGAATACCGTCGCTATGAAACCGAGCACGGTGAAGAGGCCAACCATGCGGATGTTGCGCTCGTAAGCCTCAGGAAGCATCGTCTGGGCGATCATCGCGAGCATCGAGCCCGCCGCAAGTCCCTCGAACAGAGAATGGGCCATCGGGGGCAGCAGCCCCGAGATCAGGTTCCCGAGCAGCGCGCCGACGCCGACCGCCCCGACCAGGGAGATCCACATCCAGAGTATTTTGGCGGGCTTCGTGCCCGCCTCCTTCATCATCGTCGAACTCGACAGCGACTCGGGAAGGTTGGCCATGAAGAGTCCCGCGATAAGCGCGGGGCTTGCGTTGAAGCCCGACATGCTCGCCCCGATCACGAGGGACTCCGGTATCCCGTCGAGCAGCAGTCCCAACCATATCGCCGTCGCCGCCGACGAGTGCGACTCGACCGAGGCGGTCTTGAACTCCGCTTCTGACGGGCGGAAGGCGCCTTCGTCGAGGTGGCGCGAGGCTTGCCGTACCCATTCCTCGCCGGAGAGGGCGGCAGCGGGTATCTTGCCGGTCCTGCCGCGCTCGACGGCCAGTTCTGCCACCGCTTCCTTCAGCTCGGGGCTGGCTTCGGCGAGCAGGTTGAAATCTTCCTTGCGTATCTCGAATGCGGTCGTGTCGACGAGGGGTATGGCATCGGCCGTCCTGGGAGCGTTCCAGAGCAGGGCCATTTCGCCGAATGTCTGGCCTGCTCCCAGCTCGGCGACCTTGATCCTGCCTCCCGACCCGTCTGCGTATTCGATGCCTATCGAGCCCGATTCGACGATGAACATCGAGTCACCGGCGCCGCCCTGCTCGAAGATCGGCACGCCCCTGGGGAAGCTGCGGAGCGATATGTACGGGACGATGGCCTGTACCTGACTGGCCGGGAGCGAGCGGAATATGTCGACGGCGCCGAGGCGCCCGAGGACTTCCTTCGCGCATTTCTTCTTCCGTGTCTGCAGGCTCGACAGCAGCGTGGACCTCGTCCTGGCGGCTCCTCCCTTCTCGTCCGCCGCATGCGCCAGGGCGATGAATACCAGGCTTCCGAGGAGAAGGCCCAGCGCTAGAGGCGCGAATCCGGCTTCAGTACGTTCTACCGCCGGATTGACCAGCTCGAAGGATATTGCCGCGATCAGCGAGCCTGCGCCGAACGACATGATGGCCGATATCATCGTTCTTGACGGTTTTGTCAGGATTGCGATAATCGCGCCCGCCGGCAGGGACAGGGAGCTCAGGGAGCCGAACAGGAATGCCGCGAAAGCGGTAGAACCGAAGAAGCTCATGGGCGCCTCCTGGGGCGGGTTTAGACCGCCTTTCCGGAAGTATAGTGCGCTTCGCCGTATTCTGCGGCTATCCGAGCACGAACGCCATCGCGTCGCCCGAGGCCGCGAGCACGGCGGGGCTGGAAGCGTCGCCGGAAGCAAGGCGGAGGAGCGCGTCCTCCTTGCCGGCCGAACGCAGCAGGTAGCGCGTCCTAAGGCTCGACGCCAGCGCCGATACGGTCAGGGTGACACGTTGGCGGGGCTCCGCTGGCGCGAGGCTTACGGTGGCGGGGTCATCCGCGACCACGCCCTGGCCGGGGAATAGTCCGGCGCAGTGGCCGTCCGCGCCGAGGCCGAGGTAGCAGGTGTCGAAAACGCGGCTTCCTGAAACTGCGCGGGCTTCCGCTACGAGGCGAGCATAAAAAGCGGCCATGGAGTCGACGGCCTCGCGCTCCCCGCCATCCGTTTTCCAGCCGACCAGCTCGGCGGCGCCGACGTCGATCGCCGGCGAGAAGGCTTCCCGTATCATGGTCTCGTTGCGTTCTCCCCGGTGGCGGGGCTCGAGGCGTTCATCGCCGACGACGAGCGTCGCCGGTCCGCATGGCGATGGCGCCCGGCGGGCGAGGACGGCGGCCATGGCGCGGTACGCCGGAGCGGGCGTCGAGCCGCCGGCAAGGCAGAAAACGGGCCGGCGGGCTTGCCTGGCGGCCGCATCGACGGCGAGGGTGAAATCGGCGACAATCGCCTCGAGCCATGCTACCTCGTCCGCAAATCGCACTATCTTGACCATGAGACCGAGTATGTCGCCGGGACGGCTTCAAATCAATGTGCATTCGATGCTATACTGCGAAAAGTACCTTTCAAGGAATCTTCGACTGCGCCATCCAGACGCGTTCAATGGCGTCCACGTCCAAACCACAGTAAGGATCGACGATGCGAATCGACGAATGCATATACTCACGCGGCTCACCTTCCGACACGATATCCGACGACGAACTTGCCGCCGGCTTCATTTCCTCGCTCGAGTCATTGGGCCCGCGCCATCGTGTGCTCGCGCTGCCGCCGGACGGCACGCGGAGCCATTCACGCGCCGGGCTGCTGCTCAAGGCCGCGTACGATTTCTATGGCGACTCGCTGGCCGCGGTGATGCCGGCGCTTGGCACTCACCGCCCGATGGGGGAGGCCGCCGTCGGGGCGATGTTCCCGGGCGTACCGTTCGGGCTCTTCAGGCCGCACGACTGGAGGCGAGACGTCATCGAGCTGGGGCGCGTGCCCGCGTCCTTCGTCAGCGAGGTCTCCGAAGGGCTGTGTTCCTTCGACTGGCCCGCCCAGGTAAACAGGCTGGTGGTCGACGGCGGCTTCGACCTGGTGCTGTCGCTTGGCCAGGTAGTGCCGCACGAAGTCGTCGGTATGGCCAACTACTCCAAGAACCTGTTCGTCGGCGTCGGGGGCAAGGACGGCATCGACCGTTCGCACTGGCTCGGGGCCGCCTACGGCATAGAGCGTACGCTCGGCAGGATAGACACGCCGGTACGGGCGGTCCTCGATTATGCGCAGAAGGCCTTTGCCTCGTCCATCCCGATGCTGTACGCGCTGACCGTGGTCGGGCCGGCTACGAACTCCGGTGCTCCGAGCGGTCCTGGCATCGACTCGGGCGATGCGACGAGGGGGCTTTTCGTCGGCGCCGGCCGAGGGGCCTTCGAAAAGGCGGCAGCGCTTTCGACGCTCGTCAACATCTCTTACCTCGAGAAACCTGCTTCCAAGGTCGTGGTCTACCTCGACCCCATGGATTTCAAGTCCACCTGGCTGGGAAACAAGGCCATCTACCGCACTCGGCTGGCCATGGCCGACGGCGGCGAACTGATAGTGCTTGCTCCCGGGGTCGACAGTTTCGGCGAGGACAAGGCTATCGACGAGACAATCCGCGACTACGGCTACTGTGGCGCCGGAGTGGCGCGCGAACTCGTCGACTCGGGGGAGCTCGCCTCCGACCTCGCTGGCGCGGCCCACCTGGCTCATGGCTCCACCGAGGGGCGGTTCTCCGTTACCTACGCAGCCGGCGGCTTGTCGAAGGCCGAGGTCGAGGGCGTGGGCTATGGCTGGGCCGACTGTTCCGAGCAGACCAGGATCTACGATCCCGACAAGCTCGCCGATGGCTGGAACGTCGTAGGCGGACAGGACGTCTTCTTCGTCCGCAATCCGGCGCTCGGCCTCTGGGCCACCAAGGAACGCTTCGGCATGTAGGGTCTCTCCGACAAACATCACAATGTCGCCCGCGGGAGCGCCTGCCGTATCCGCGCGGAGCAGGACGGAGTCGAATATGGAAATGGACAAGGCGGCCGCATCCTGCAGCAAGCCCTGCGGGATAGTCGCCAAGGTGCGCGAAGCGATGGCCGAACGGCTCGTCGGCAAGGCCGAGATGGTGGACGCCATACTGACCGCGGTCATGTCCGACGGGCACCTGCTCCTCGAGGGCGTGCCTGGCCTGGCCAAGACGCTGGCGGTCAGGACGTTCGCGGCGGCCGCCGGGCTGTCGTACAAGCGCATTCAGTTCACCCCGGACCTCCTGCCCGGCGACGTGACGGGGACCCTGTTCTACGACGCCGCCTCGGGCGGCTTCGTGCCGCGGCAGGGACCCGTGTTCGCGAACATCGTTCTGGCCGACGAGATAAACCGCGCGCCCGCCAAGGTGCAGTCGGCGCTGCTCGAGGCGATGGAGGAGCGGCAGGTTACCATGGGCGACCGTAGCCTTCCTCTGCCGTCGCCGTTCTTCGTGCTGGCGACGCAGAACCCCATCGAGCACGAGGGGACCTTTCGCCTTCCAGAAGCCCAGCTCGACAGGTTCATGCTCAAGGTCGTGGTCGGCTACCCCGACGAAGCCGAAGAACTCGACGTGATGCTCCGCTACGCGGACCCCGAGACCGCGATCCGCGCCGCCATTCCGCGGCAGGCCGCGGCCGCCATCCAGGCCGTGGACGTGGCCGCGCTGCGGACTGCCGCAGCCTCTGTCCGCATGGAGCCGGACGTGGCAAAGTACGCGGTGGCAATAGTCAGGGCGACCAGGCCGGGCCACGAAGCCAGGGACGTTCCGCAGCAACTCCGCGAGCTGGCGAGGTACATCGAATACGGCGCGAGCCCCCGCGGCTCGATAGCCCTGTACCGCGCCTCGAAGGCGGCGGCTCTGCTGGGCGGCCGCGACTACGTGCTGCCCGACGATGTCAAGCGCTCCGCGCTCGCCGTGCTCCGCCATCGCATCATCCCGTCCTACGAGGCCGAGGCCGACAGGGTCGGTTCCGACGCAATCGTCAAGGGCATACTGTCGGCCGTCCCGGTGCCCTGATGGACGAAGCGGTTCTCAGGGCGAGGATACGCCGGCTCGTTTTTGCCGCGCCCGCCCTGTCGGAAGCACTGGGCACGGGCAACTTCAGGTCAGCGTTCAAGGGCCGCGGCATGGACTTCGAGGCGTTGCGGGAATACGAGGCTACCGACGATGCGTTGCGGATAGACTGGAACGCCACGGCACGCTTCGGCAGGCCGTACGTCAAGACTTACCGTGACGATCGCGACCTGACGCTCTACCTCATCGTCGACGAATCGGCCTCGATGGATTTCGGCGCGGACAGGACGAAGCGCGAGACGTCGGCCCTGGCGGCGTCGCTCCTGGCTTACGCTTGCTCTCTCAACGGCGTGCGGGTAGGCGCGCTGTTCTTCGGCGGGGCCGCCCAGATGGACGGCAGGATGCCGGCGGCCGGGCAGCGGGCCGCGAGGGCCCTCATGGAGCGTCTCGCCGCAGGGCCGGCGAGCGCCGCCGGGCCGGCGAGCGCCTCGGGGCCGGCGAGCGCCGCAGGGCCGGAGAGAGGCCCGCACGGCTCCGACCTCGGTTCAGCACTGGACGCGGCCTCGTCGATCCTCAAACGCCGCAGCCTCGTCCTCATCGTCAGCGACTTCATGACGGCGGGCTGGGCGCTGCCCCTGGCCTTGCTGGCCCGCCGCAACGACGTGGCGGCCATCAGGGTGCACGACAGCCTCGATGTGGCTCCACCGCGGCTCAAGTTCTCGCTTCGGGCTTCCGACGCCGAGAACGGGATGCCCAGGCTCGTTGTCCCGCGGTCGTCGGCCTG
>PGXR01000061.1 GCA_002839245.1 Spirochaetae bacterium HGW-Spirochaetae-7
TGCGGCCATGATGCGAGCCTGGTTGTACAGGAAGCCGTCGGCGGTGAAGCCAACCTCGACGATACTACCCCGTCGCTCCACGGTGGCCGAGAGAAGTTTCCGCACGAAGGCGCGGGAATCTTCCTTGGCGTTGGACAAGGCGGAAAAGTCGCGCTCGCCCGGCAGGGTGGCAGCCGCGGCTGCCATGGCGGCTTCGTCGAGCCTTTCCCCGACATGGAGCGACCAGCGGCGTTCGAAAGGGTCGGGCCTGGGTCCGTCGTGGAAGCGGTAGGCATAGGTCTTGGAAACGGCCCGGTAGCGGGCGTGGAAAGTGGGTACGGCCGGCCGCATGGACAGGCAGGCGATATCCGGCGGAAGGGCCGCGTCGAGCCGGCGCATCATCTCGGCGGGGGCAAGCTCCGACGAGGTCCAGAAATTTGCCGCCTGCCCGTCGGCATGGACGCCCGCGTCGGTCCTGCCCGAGCCGACGACGTTGATCCGCTCGCGGAGAACGTTCGACAGCGCCTCCTCGAGGGTCTTCTGGACAGTCCGCGCTCCTCCGCCGAGACGCTGCCAGCCGGAGAAGTCGGTACCGTCGTATGCCACGACCAGAAGCAGGTTCCTCGAGCCTTCTGGCGAGCCAGTCATACCGGGCCGCGCATGATGGCAGTAAGACGCGAACGAAAGCCCATGTCGATCTCGCCGCAATAATTTTCAAGCATCATCCGCTGTATCGCCTCCGGATCGCCGGTATGGCCAAGCACCCACATCAGCTTGGTGACGACGGCTTCCGGGGTCATGTCGAAGGTAGAGACCGCGCCTGCCCTGCCCGCAGCGATGCCGACGTCGTATATCCCGATGTCGCAACCATCGTACAGGCACTGGGTGGTGATGCAGACCGTGACGCCGGAATCGACTGCACGGCGGATCGCCTTCAGGAGGTCCTGCCTCGAATTGGGCACGCCGCCCGCACCGAAGCCCTCTATCACGATCCCCCGGTAGCCTTTCTCGCGGAGGTAGTCGACTATGCCCGCGTCGACGCCGGGAACGAGCTTGAGCAGGAACACCCTGTCGTCCATTGCAACTTCGAGGCGCTTCGGGCCGGCCGCCGGCCTGGGGGGGTCCCTGAAACTCACGGTGGCGCCTTCGACCCGTCCCGCTTCGGCCTGGTTGACGCTGGAGAAGGCGTCGAGCCGGGCACTGTGCACCTTCACGGCGCGGCATCCCTTGATGACCTTCCCGCTGAAGACGACGAAGACCCCCGGCCTCCCGGACGCGGCGACGGAAAAGGCGTCGACGATGTTGCGCCTTCCGTCGCTCCCCGGTTCGACCAGCGGCACCTGCGAACCGGTCAGGACGACCGGCTTGTCAACGTTGACCAGCATGAACGACAGCATCGACGCCGTGAAGGCCATGGTGTCGGTCCCGTGGGAGACCACGATGCCGTCGTACAGGTCGAGATCGTCCATTATGCTGGTCGCGATGAACTTCCAGTCATCCGGGCCCATGTTCGTGCTGTCCAGGTTCAGTATGGAGCGGCACTCGACCGCGCAGATGCCCGCCAATTCGGGCACCAGGTCGACAAGCTCATCCGCCCGCAGGGCGGGTACGAGGCCATCGTCGCCAAGTACCGCGGCGATCGTTCCTCCCGTGGAGAGCAATAGTACCTTTTTCATGTCACCGACCCAAAACCGTTCGCCGCATAATCCACCTTGAACATGCACGTTCCTCCAAGGCCGCCCGGAAGGCCCGAAAAATCGGAAAAAAAATCGCCAAATGAAACACTATTGCATTTGCGTGAATCGGCACATAGCAGTTAAACTATCCGATATATTCGCGTGGACGGATAGTCCCCGCACCCGGAGGAAACATGAAGCGTTCAGTACTCGTGATAGCGCTCGTGGCGCTCGCAGCGTCATTCGCGGTCGCCCAGGGGACCGTGAGCGCCTACACCACCCTCGAGGAGCCGCTGGCAAAGGCGCTCTTCGACGAATTCACCGCGCAGACCGGCATCGCGGTCAGCTTCGTCCGCCTGTCGGGCGGCGAGGTCGTCGCCAGGCTCGAGGCCGAGAAGGCCAATCCCCAGGCATCGATCTGGGTCGGCGGCGTTGGCCTCGACCACATCACCGCCAAGGGCAAGGGCCTGACCGCCCCCTACAAGTCAAGGGTCGCGGGCAAGACGCCGACGGAATACAAGGACAAGGAAGGCTACTGGATCGGCATGTACGTCGGCCCCCTGACCTTCGTCACCAACACCAAGCGCGCCGCCGAACTCGGGATCACCCCGCCGACCAGCTGGGCCGATCTTCTGAAGCCCGAATACAAGGGACTGATCCGCGCCCCGAACCCGAACACCTCGGGTACCGCCTACAACATGATCATCACGCTCCGCTACCTCTACAAGGGCGACGAAGACAAGGTATTCGACTACCTCAAGAAGCTCGACGCCAACATCGACCAGTACACCAAGTCTGGCTCGGCGCCCGGGAAGAGCGTCGCGATAGGCGAGATCCCCGTAGCGATAGGCTACGCCCATGACCAGGTCAAGCTCAAGGTCGAAGGCGCGCCTGTCGTGATCAACGCCCCGAAGGAAGGCACCGGCTACGAACTGGCGTCGATGTCGCTGGTCGCCGGCGGCAAGGACGCCGTCAACGCCAAGAAGCTCTACGACTGGATCCTCTCGAATCCGGCTGCCCAGGAAAAATTCGTCAAGTACTACGTGGTGCTCGTCGCCAACGGCGCCGCCAAGCACCCCGACGCCCTTTCCATCAAGGAAATCAAGACCGTCAAGCAGGATTTCACCTGGGACGGCGACGCTGAAAACCGGGCCAGGCTGCTCAAGCGCTGGACCGACGAGATAGGTTCGAAGAGATAATCCTGTAATCCCGGGGCCGGTCCCATCCGACCGGCCCCATTCCGAAAAACGACCGGAGCAACTCGTGTTCACCAAGGACAAGCTCATAAAGTTCTTTCTGGCGCTCGCTGTCTTCGCCGCAGTCGACGGCTGGATTTTCACGACCATGCAGTCGTCGGTCCGCGCCAGCGCGGCAACAGTCCGCAAGAACGCCCTCGTACTCCTCGCGAAAAGCGCCCCGAGCGATCCGGGCCTCCTCGAAGACTGGCTTTCGACAGTCGGTACGTCGCTTCCCGGGGGTGCCGCTGTCTACCTGACCCCATCCATCGACGATCCCGAAGTCTACGTGCCCCTGGCCAGCAATGAAACCGTTCTCAAACTATGGCTAGACGTGGCGGCGACGGAGGATGCGAAGAAAGGCCTGGAATCGGCCTATTATTTCGAGGATTACGCTTCGGCCATCAAGGCCCAACTCAATGGCACGCCGGTGCGCCTCTTCTACGCGCCCATCACCGACGATGCGCAGGCCGAACTCCTGGGCATAGCGGTGTTCATGGCTCCCGAGACGGCGGACGCGAACGTGGAACGCCTGCTCCTGGGCTTCGCGCTGGGCGCCTTCGTGCTTTTCGCCTCCCTTTCGGGAGTATCGCGCTTCGTGAGGGATCCTGTCGTCGGCTTTTCGGTGCTCGTGCTCTCCGCCCTCGCGATCGTGTTCATAATCTTCCCGCTCGCCGAGGCGTTCAGGCTGTCCTTCCTGTTCGAAGGCAAGCCGTCGCTCACCGTATGGGCCGAATCCCTGTCGGGAGCACACCTCCAGGCGCTCTGGGGTTCGATACGACTGGGAATCTGGACCGCATCCACCTCGACGATCGTCGGCTTCCTTTTCGCCTTCGTGATATACCGGACGAGCGCCCGCAGCAAGAAATTCCTGTCGGCTATTGCCCAGCTGCCGGTCATATCGCCCCCGTTCTCCCTTACCTTGTCCATAATCCTCCTGGCGGGCAACAACGGCCTCATCACGAGGCAGCTCCTGGGAATGCAGAATTTCTCGATATACGGCCTGGGAGGCCTCGTCTTCGTCCAGACCATCGGCATGTTCCCGATAGCCTTCCTGACGCTCGCCGGCGTGCTCCAGGGCCTGGACGCGACGCTCGAGGAAGCGGCGCTCGACCTGAACGCCGGCCGCTGGCAGGTTTTCAGGACGGTTACCCTGCCGCTTGCCGTGCCCGGACTCCTGTCGGCCTGGCTCCTCGTATTCACCAACTCCCTGGCGGACTTCGCCAATCCGCTGCTCCTGGCCGGCAATTACCGCGTCCTGTCGGTGGAGGCCTACATCCAGGTCACCGGGCGCAACGACCTGGGCGGAGGCGCGGCGCTATCGCTCCTCCTCCTGCTCCCGACGCTGACGGCGTTCTTCATCCAGAGGAACTGGGTCTCCAAGCGGTCGTTCATCACGGTGACCGGCAAGCCCAACCTCAAGCTGGTCGAGCTGGCCGCTCCGGCCGTCCGCATGACGCTGACAGCCGCCGTCTGGTTCATCGTCGCCTTCGTCCTGTCGCTGTACGGCACGATACTCGCCGGCTGCTTCGTAAAGAACTGGGGAATAGACTACAGCTTCACGCTGTCCAACATAGGAGAGGCGCTGTCGCGGGGCAAGGAGGCGATACGCTCGACGCTTTCGCTCGCGGCGATGGCCACCCCCGTGGCAGGCCTCATCGCGATGGCCTCGGCTATGATATTCGTGCGCAAGACCTTCGCGGGCAAGCGCGTACTGGAAGCCGTGATGATGATGCCGTTCGCGGTGCCGGGCACGCTGCTCGGCATAGCCTACATCCTGGCTTTCAACAAGGCGCCGTTCCTGCTGGTCGGCACCGGCGCCATCATCGTCATCAGCTACATCGTGCGCGAGCTGCCGGTCGGCATAGAGGGCGGCGTGGCGTCGCTCAGGCAGATCGACCCGTCGATCGAGGAAGCCGCCCGCGACCTGGGCGCGGACGAGGGACTGGTCTTCAGGACCATCGTGCTGCCGCTCGTAAGGCCCGCCTTCATCTCCAGCATGTCGTACACCTTCGTCCGCTCGATGACGGCGGTCAGCGCGGTCATCTTCCTGATATCGGCGCGCTGGTACCACATGACGGTCCTCATTTACAACTTCTCGGAAAACCTCAGGTTCGGGCTGGCGAGCGTGCTCGCGACCACCCTGATAATCATCGTGATGGCGGCCTTCGGCATCATGAGGCTACTCGTGCGCGACACGGGAGCCTTCGACAAGACGATCTCTCGATAGACGGAGCGTAGCATGGCAAAGGAACCGGTGGCGGTCACCATCGACCGCGTGACGAGGATATACAAGAACGTGAAAGGCCGCGCCGACGTGGTGGCGGTCGATGACGCGAGCTTCGTCGTCAAGCCCGGTGAACTCGTCACCCTGCTGGGGCCTTCCGGCTGCGGCAAGACGACCACGCTCAGGATGATCGCGGGCTTCGACCTGCCCACCAAGGGCACCATCCGCATCGGGGGCGAGGACGTCAGTTCCCTGCCGCCGAACAAGCGCGACACCGCGACCGTGTTCCAGAGCTACGGCCTGTTCCCTCACATGAACGTCGCCGAGAACGTCGGCTACGGCCTGCGCATCAGGAAGGTGGCCAGGGCGGAGATAGACGAACGGGTCAAGCGCGCCCTGGCTCTCACCGGCCTTGCCGACTACGCCGAGCGCTCGCCCGGCAGGCTGTCGGGAGGACAGCAACAGCGCGTCGCGCTGTCGAGGAGCCTCGTCGTCGAGCCGGGCGTCCTCCTCCTCGACGAGCCCTTGTCCAACCTCGACGCCCTGCTGCGGGAACAGATGCGCGTAGAAATACGCCGCATCCAGAAATCGCTGGGCATCACCGCGATCTACGTGACGCACGACCGCGTCGAGGCGATGAGCCTTTCCGACCGCGTCATCGTGATGAAGGACGGCAGGATACGCCAGATAGGCTCGCCAAGCGGCATCTACGAACGCCCCGATACCGTGTTCGTCGCCGGTTTCGTGGGCAAGGTCGCCTTCTTCCCGGTGGAAGTGGCGAGCACCGACGGGGAAACGTGCGCCTGCACGCTGCGCGGGAAGACGGTCCAGGCCGGCTCCAGGGCCCCGGACGTAGCCAGGGGCAAGCCGGCGGTACTCATGGCAAGGCCCGAATCCCTGAGGATCGGCGCGCCTGACGAAGGCGTCGTCGACGGCACTGTCAGGCAGAATGTCTACCTGGGCTCGAGCATCGAGTCTTTCGTGGAGACCGAGTACGGCGAGCTCCTTGTCCAGATAGACGACCCGGCCGGCAAGCGGATAGCGGCGGAAGGCGACCGAGTCTCGGTATCGTTCAACGAGGCCCAGGTCCGCGTGCTTCCTGCCAGCGCGGAATAGGGCGAGCCGGGCAGCCCCTGTTTTCCTTGACAATTCCGCTGATCGGACATTCCATGAAACCATCATGGATACGCAAATTCGTTCGGAGCGCAGGACCCGCAAGGCGACGGCGCTATACGAGGTGGCGCTCGACGCGTTCGCGGAACTCGGTTTTCGTGAAGCCGGGGTCGAGGAAATTGCCAGGCGCGCCGGCATAGCCAACGGCACCATCTACGTCTACGCGGCGAGCAAGCGCGACCTGTACCGGCTCGTCGTCGAGTACGGTCTCGGCCAGTGGCAGGACGCGGCTGCCGCTGCCGCCCTGGCTGTCGGCAGCGGGCCCCGACTGGCGCGGACGCGTTTCGAAGCGCTGTGCCGCGCCGCTTTCTGCTACCTTGAATCCGAGCCCCGCCTCAGGCGCATCCTCGCGCGCGATCCTTCCCTGTTCCCGGCGGCGACGGGAACGGCACACGGCGAAGATCCGTTCGGCGCGGTCAACCGGCGCTCGGTGGAGATGCTGCGGCGCGCCATCCTCGACGGGATGGAATCGGGCGAATTCCATGTCGACGATCCCACGGCGGCCGCCGAACTCCTCTTTTCGTTGTATCGAGTCTTGATAGAAAGCGCCTACGTGCAGGACAATGGCGACGAGAGGCGTCGTTTCGAGGCAGGCCTGTCCATCATCCTGGACGGCATCTCGAAACGCTGAACGGAAGCCCTAACCCGACGGAGGACATCACCGATGCTCAAGACGATAGCAGTACTGTCATACATCTGGATAAGCGCCGCCGCTTCGTCGCCGCTCGCCGTCCTGTTCCTGCTGCTTGAACTGATAGGCCTCGGCCGGGCGTCGAGGCCGGCGCTCGGCGCCTTCACGCGCGTATGGGCGAGGAGCATCCTGCTGGCCATAGGCGTCAAGGCGACGGTCACGGGTCTCGGGAACGTGCCGGACGACGAGCGGCTGTGCTTCATCGCCAACCACTCCGGAGACCTCGACATCGTGATGATGCTCGCCTACATGCCCAGGCCCGTCGGCTTCGTGGCCAAGAGCGAGGCGGCATGGTTCCCCTTCCTCAACATCTGGACGCTCGCGCTCGGCTCGTCGTTCATAGTCCGCAACAATCCGAGGCAGGGTAAGAAGGCGATAGACAGAAGCGTCCGTAGCATAGAACGCGGGCACGCGATGGTGATCTACCCGGAAGGCACCAGGAGCCGGGGACCGGGAATCCTCCCGTTCCACAGGGGCGCATTCAAGCTGGCCACCAGGCCGGGCGCCACGATAATCCCGGTGACCATCGACGGCGCGTACAAGGTCTGGGAGGTGCACGGACGCATAGAGGCCGCCGATGTGCGGATAACGGTACATCCGCCGGTCAAGACAGCCGGACTCGGACCCGAGGCCAGGAGGGCCCTGACCGAAACCGTCCAGGCGACTATAGCATCCGGCCTGTCCGGGACCTGAGAGGACAAGCCCGGGGCCTCCGAAGGCGAGGCCCCGGTAAAAGTCAGACTACAGGAAAAGAAGGCCGAGCGACGTGACGATGCCGGCCCAAAGCAGGATGACCGTCGTGTAGCCCATGATGTCCTTGATGTTGAGCTTGGCCACCGCGAGGAGCGGCAGCGCCCAGAAGGGCTGGATCATGTTGGTCCATGCGTCGCCCCAGGCTATGCCCATCGCGGCACGGCCGTAGGAAACGCCGAGAGCCTCGGCTGCCGGCATCATGATCGGGCCCTGGACGGCCCACTGACCGCCGCCCGACGGAACGAACATGTTGACGATTCCGGCTGAATAGTAGGTGAACAGCTGGAAGGTCTGCGGCGTCGAAACGCTGACGAACCAGTTGGAAAGGGTCGCGGCGAGGCCGGAACTGACCATCATGCCCATGAGGCCAGCGTAGAAGGGGAACTGCAGCACGATGCCGCCGCAGGTCCTGACCGACTTGTCCACTGCCTTCACGTAGGCTATCGGGGTCCTGTGGAAGAGCAGGCCGAGGATCAGGAAGGTGAAGTTGACGATGTCCAGGCTGAGCGCGCCGCCCTTGATGAAGAAGCGTGCTATGTAGATGAGACCGACGACCACGATGATCGCCGCGAGGATCATCGAATTCTCCTGCTTTTCAGCGGGGGTCATGTCCTTGCGCGCCTTGACCGGGGTCTCGTCGATAGTGTCCTCGGCGAAAGCCAACGGATTGACCTCGACGATGTCTTCCTTCTTCTTCGGGTGCATCAGCATGTTGATGAGGGGGATGCTGACAAGCAGCACCGCCGCGATGATCAGGGTCTGAGCCGAGAAGATAGTCTCGCTCGTGGGGACGATGGCTCCCTTGGCGAACTTTTCCATGACGGCGGTCTTGGCGGCTATCGACAGGGGGGTAGAGCCGGAGAGCCCGGCGTGGCAGATGATGAAGCCGGAATACGCGCTGGCGACCAGCAGCGGATAGTGGATTCCCTTGTTCACCTTCGCGATTTCCTTGGCGAGGATGGCGCTAACGATGAGGCCGAAGCCCCAGTTGAGCCAGTTGCCCATGAGCGCGACGACGGTGACGATGATGATGGCCCTGGCCGGCGTGCTGGCGGCCCTGGCTATGGAAACCAGTACCCGGTGGACCGGTTTCGATATGGCGAGCGCGCTGCCGGTGACGAGGACCAGCACCATCTGCATCGAGAAGCCGAGCAGGCTCCACATGCCGCCGCCCCAGTACGAGGTCATGTCGAAGAACGATGCCTTCTGGACGATCATGCCGAGCGCAAATACGATGATCGTCAGGACGATGGCGAACACGAACGCATCGGCTATCCATTTCTTGGCGATTTTCGTAAAGAAATTGCCGAGAGCTCTGACCATGGTGGCCTCCTGTTTCAGTAGTTACCATGGTTATTGCAATAATCGTGCCAACCGAGAATTCAGCCAGGGTAGCGCATGCGGAGGCTTCCCGGGCCGGCGCCTGCCTGCCGGGCAGCAGCCAGGCGCGCAATTGCTTTCATGGCAAGCGCAAGTTCTTGCACGCCGGCCTAGAGCCTAGCGGATATCGTACCTCTCCAGCTTGTACTGGAGGTTGCGTATGGAAATCCCCAGGTCGCGCGCCGTACCCGTCCGGCTGCCCTTGAAGAAGGCCAGCCGGCGCAGTATGACATCCCTCTCGAACTCGCCCATCAAGTCCTTCAGGTCCTTCTTGAGCATCGCGGGATCGTGCTCCTCGAGCACCAATGAATCCGCTTCGATGGTATCGCCTTCGGCGCATATGAAGGCCCGCTCGAGGACGTTCTTGAGTTCCCGCACGTTGCCGGGCCAGGAATAGGACCGGACGAGGCTCATCGCGTCGTCGTCAATCCGCAGTTCCGGGCTGTTGTACTTCCGCCTGAGAAGCGCGATCAGGTAGTCGCAAATCAGCTCTATGTCGTCTCCGCGTTCCCTGAGCGGCGGTACGGCGAAATGGATGACGTTGAGCCGGTAGAAGAGGTCCTTCCTGAAGCGGCCCGCCTTGATTTCGTCGGTCAGGTTCTTGTTCGTCAGCGCAATTATCCTGATCTTCACCGGGATGGGACGGAGGCCGCCGACGCGGTAGAAGGCACGCTCCTGCAGGAAGTCAAGCAGCTTGGCCTGGATGTCGTACGGAATCTCGGTAATCTCGTCCAGGAGCAGGGTGCCGCCGTCGGCCAGCTCGACGCGGCCTTTCTTCTGGGCATTGGCGCCGGTATAGCTGCCTCTCTCGTGCCCGAATAGCTCTGACTCGAACAGCGTGGCGGGGATGCTCGAGCAGTTGGCATAGACGAGCGGGGCTTCGGCACCGGACAGGGTGAAGTGTATCTGCTTGGCAAGCACGTTCTTGCCGGTGCCGGTCTCGCCCGAGATGAGGATGGGCACATCGGCGAAGGCAAGCTTCGGAATAAGGTTCCTGATTCCCTGGACAACGGGACAGTCCCCGACGAAGTCCTCGAAGTACATTCGGTTCCTGTGGAGGTTCCACAGGACCGAATTCTCCTTGCTCACCGACAGGAAATCGAGGGCGCGCCTTACCGCTATGAGGATGGTGTCGACATCGAAAGGCTTGGTTATGAAGTCGTATGCGCCTGCCTTCATCGACAGTACCGCGTTGTCGATGGTACCCAGCGCCGTTATCACGATGACTGACAGGTGCGGGTCCGCCAGCTTGAGCCTGGGCAGCAGCTCGACGCCGTTGCAGTCCGGCAGCATCAGGTCGAGGATGCACAGGTCGGGCCTGTCCCTCTCCACGGAATCGAGCGCCGACACGCCGCTCTCCGCCTCGACGACCTCGAAACCCTCGAGCGACAGCAGGTCACGGAGGAAAGTCCTGACATTTTCCTCGTCGTCGCAGACGAGGATCTTCCTGATCATCGGCCTTCCTCCCCCGGTTTGCACTCGCGCTGGAATACGAGACTCACGGCAGTGTACACGCCTTCGACCGAATCTATGAAGAGACCTCCGCCGTGCGCCTCCATGATCTTGCGGCTTATCGCCAGCCCGAAGCCGTTGCCCGACTTCTTGGTCGAGAACATCGGCACGCATAATTTCGGCAAGGCGTCCGGCGGGATTCCTGTCCCGGAGTCGACGCCCCTCCCCTCGACGGTTCCGCCCAGATCCTTGACAAGCGCGACGACGCGGCCGGAACCCTTGGCCGCCACTGCCTCGCACGCGTTCTTGAGGATGTTGTCCAGCGCCTGACCCACCTTGAAGACGTCGATATCCGCAACGTAATCCCCGCCGGAGGCGGCCTTGACGCAGGGTTTCGCGGCGTACCCGCTCCAGTCATTGCGATCCACCGAGTCGCATACCACCGCAAGGATACTGCTCGGGCGAGGCTCCAGGCGGCTCCTGCCGCCATATAGCAGCATCTCGTTGAGAAGCCGGTTGACCCGGTTGAGTTCGTCGTCTATGAGGCCCAGGTACTTCGTACGCTTCTCCTCGTCGACGTCCGGCCGGAGAAGAAGCTGGGCAAAACCCTTGACCGAGGTCATCGGATTCCTGACCTCGTGCACCACCGCCAGAGCCATCTGGCCGAGCGCTGCGGCGCGGTCCTTTTCCTGGATTTCCCGCTCGTACCTGCGCATCACCGTGATGTCCCTGAATATGAAGACCGCGCCGAGGCGGCTCCCCGTCTCATCGAACATCGTGTTGGCATACGCTTCGATGACCTTGCCGCCGTGCAGAAGTTCGGCCATGCCGCTGGGGCTGGTGCCGTCCGAACCGTCGCCGTCGAGGCCCTTCGCTATCAACGCCGCCATGTCCGGAGGGAAGGCCTCGCGGTAGCCGCCGCCGATGGATACCTCGTCAAACCCGGGGAACAGCTCGAAGAAGGCCTTGTTGGCCCTGGTGACGGTTCCCGAGCACGATACGGCCAGGACTCCGTTGAGCACGCTCTCGAGTATGTTCTTGTTGTAGCACTTGACGATGTTCGTTGTATCGACCAGGTCGTTGATGGTGCTCACGATGACAGAAAGCTCGCCGGAAACCGGCGGGATGTGGTAGTTGGGCATGTGGAACAGTACGTCGATGCCCTTCTTTATCGACATGATCCTGTCGAGTAGCCCCTTCATGGTCAACGCGACGCTTGCGTAGATGAGGAAGAAAATCAGCGCGTCAATCAGGTACATCCGCCTGATTATGGGGTCGAGCTGTCCGCCTATCCTGTCGAGCGTCTCGTTTGACCAGATGTAGCCGATGATCGTGCCATTCCTCGATATTGGCCACATGCAGTTGAGTATGTCGCCGCGCACGAGGGCGCCGGTCTGGACCATGGGCTTGCCCGTCGCCATGACTTCGTAACCCTGGTGTCCCTCGAATATGGACCGTCCGACCATGTACTGGAACTGCCCGCTCGGGCCGTAGGTGAGAACCGCGTCAAGCTCCTTGCCGTAGTAGCCCACGCCAACGCCATCGTTGCCCGAAGCCACGAAATCGGTGATGCCCCGGAGCCTCGCGTTCAGTACCGCGATCTTGCCCTCCCTGTCCAGCCCGAGCGCGGCTTCGGCTGCGAGGATGTCGTCGAAGCTGCCCTCAAGCGCCCCGTCGAGCTGCCGCGCCAACCCGAAGAGCTTGTCGCGCTTCTCCCCGAGGATGCTATCGGTGATCTCCTGCTTCAGGAACAGCGACAGACCGATCATGGGCACGATCACGCTGAGGAACACGAACAACAGGAGTCGGGTAGTCAGTCGCATTCCCTGTGATGGACGAAGTGGCAAGCGGTTGTCAATGGCATGCCCGCTGTCCGGCCGGAAAATCACGCCTGCCGCTGGCAGTGCGGCCGGGCCGTGGCTGCCCTCTCAGGTCCTGGCGCGGGCAGCTGCCGAGAAAGAGATGGTGAAGGTCGCACCGTGAACGCCTTCCCATTCCAGCGTTCCCCCGAGCTGTTCCGCCAGAACCTGGGCCAGGCGGAGGCCCAGGCTCGAGCATTCGGATATCGAGAATCCAGGCGGCAAGCCCGGGCCGTCGTCCCGCACTTCGAGCCGGACTACGCTGTCCAGTCGGCGGATCGACACGCCGAGCGTGCCTCCGTCCCTGTCCCTGAAGGCGTGCTTGAAGGCATTCGTCACGAGCTCGACCAGCAACAGTCCGAAGGGGATGGCCTTCTCAAGGCTGCAGGAGATCGAGTCCGATTCGACGGACACGGCGACATGGTTGTCGGTGGAACCCGCGATGAGGCGCACGAGCTGTTCCGCGTATTCGCCGAGGTCGACAGAATCGAGGTTGCTCGATTCATAGATCATCTCGTGGACCATCGCCATCGAGCGGATGCGGTTCTCCATGGCCGCCTTGAACTCGTCGGGGTCGTCGGACGCGTCCTTCTGCAGCATGAAGAGGCTAAGGATCAGCTGGAGGTTGTTCTTGACTCGATGGTGGATCTCCTTGAGCAGGGTCTCCTTCTCGGCAAGGTTGGCCGCAAGCGCCTTTGCGTCGTTCGCCCGCTGGATGTCGCGCCGTTCCACGGTCGCTGTCATCTGGTCCAGGGCGTTCGCGATCTGCCCAAGGTCGGATGAGTCGCCGTCCATCCCGACGCGGGCGCGGAGGTCACCCGCCTGGATGAGTGCGGTGGTCGCGACGATGCGGTCGAGCCGCTCGCCGAACATCTTGCGGGACAGGAATCGCGTTATCAACAGGGCGAGGACCGCCACCGTGGCCATGATGACCAGGTTCCGCATCAGGAGGCTCTGGCTGCGCGCAGAAATGGCGAATGCCGGCACCGCGTACACCACGGTCATGTATGGTTCGAAGGTCGGTTCGAGGCGAAGCTTCTTGTACGCGTAGAAG
>PGXR01000062.1 GCA_002839245.1 Spirochaetae bacterium HGW-Spirochaetae-7
CCCGCGCCGCCCTGATGGCCATGCTCTCGGGCGTCATCGGCGACGACTTCGAAGGCGAGGGCCTGTCCGTCCGCCAGGCCGACGAGGATTTCGTGGTCGAGGCGCCGACCTCGAGCGCGCACAAGCCCGAGTACAAGGTGGGCATCAAGCCCGTCGACTCGGGCCTCGTGATAGACCACATCGCCTCGGGAGCCCCGGTCGAGGAGATATGGAACCGCATCGACAAGATACGCCGTGTCCTGGGTCTCAACCTGCGCTCGTCCCATGGTGTCTATCACACGAGCTCGGGCGCCTTCAAGGGCATCATCTCGGTGCCCGACCTGGAGTCCTTCGGCGAGAAGGAACTGAAGCGGCTCGGGGCCGTGTCGCCCGGCTGCACGCTCAACCTCGTCCAGGACCACAGGGTGGCAAGGAAGTATCGCCTGGGCATGCCCCCGCGCATATACAAGTTCGACGACATCGCCTGCCGCAACGAGAACTGCGTCTCGCATCCGTCCCACGAGGAGCATGTCGAAGCCTCCTTCGTCCGCAAGGGCGGCACCGACACCTTCGTCTGCCGCTGGTGCGAGAAGGAGCACGACTACCCGGAGATATGGCGGGTTTAGGACGGGGGGCCCATGACAGATTTCGATACAGTCGCGGCGCTCGGCGCGAACGCGATGAAGCTGCTCGGTGACGTATGGATTCCGGTCGGTTCGCCCGGCTTCTCGGGCGCGGCCAAGGCGAGGCGCAGGGAAGTCCTCGACGGTCGCTTCGGAGCCGACGGGTGGCGGTACGCCCACGTGGTACGCGGCTCGGTGGTGCCTGCGTCGGTAGCCATACTCGAGTACGAGGAATCGTATCGCCGCTTCCTCCGGGAGCGGCCGGCCCTCGTCGGGTTCTTGGCGGGCGAGTGCGGCAACGTCTACGACTGGGACGTTTCTAACGTACACGACGCCGGCTACGACCAGCCTGATACCGGGATGAACCATTACCAGGACATTTCAGTGCGGCGCGTCATCGCCGAGCTTGTCGATGACGAGGGATGGCCGCAGGTCGTCGATACCGATCCCGCGCCCGCCGATCTCGAGGACCCGGGCACAGGCGTCGTCCATCGCGTGCCGCGGGCCCGGGGGATGTGCGGCCGCCTCCTCCTGCAGATCAGGGACCCGCTGTCCGTCGGCTACATGCTCAGTCCGGCGGTGGTGCCGGCCTGGGACCCCGCGCTCCTGTCGACGGCGCCTGGCCGGTTGGAGTGGTACCACGCCGAAGGATGCGCCCACCTGTCGGTCGAGGCGTTCTGGCAGTCGAGCAAGGTCCTGGTCGTCAGGTACGACCGTTTCCTGGCGCTCGGAGCGGGCCGCGCCAGGCCACTCGAGGGCTTGTGACGGGCGCCGCCACTGCCAGGCCGAGGGCCGGCACGCTGCTCTTCGGTGCCGTCAGCCTGGACCGGTACATCGACGAGGACCTCGTCCTGCCCGGCGGCGGCGCCCTGAACATGGCCTGGCACTGGTCGCGGTCGGGTTTCCCGTTCCGGCTCCTGTCGCGCATCGGCGACGACAGGCCAGGGCTGTTCACCGGGTTCCTGGAAAGGCATCGCATAGACCATTCGGCGGCGTCCATTTTCGGCTCCGGCGCGTCTGCGTCCATAGACATCAGGACGCGCGAGGATCGGCAGCCGGCGATGGACAACTACGTCGAGGGAGTCTGGAAAGGATTCCGGCTGGACTCCGACGGGGAGGCCGCGATCGCCGGAGCAGGATGCCTCCACGCGGTGCTCGTCGACCCGGTCATCGGCGAGATCCTCAGGCTGGGCGATGAGGGCTTTCTTGCTGGTGCGGAGGTCAGCGCGGACTTCCTGGATTTCAGGCACTACGACGAGGAGCGCTTCGCCGCGACGATGCGCCATGTCGGCACAGGCTTCGTCGGATGGCCAGGCGATGCTGGCCACCCGACCGTGGCCGGCATGAAGCGGGTCGCCTTCAGGCTCGGGCGCCTGGTCATCGTCACCCTCGGGGCGCGGGGCGTCCTGGTGTTCGACGGCAAGGCCGGACGCGAGTTTTCCGTACCGGTGACGCCCCTGCCGGTAGCAGGCACCACGGTCGGCTGCGGCGACGCGTTCATCGCCGCCTACCTTTCCGTCCGCTGGCAAGGCGCGGGACTGGAACTCGCGCTCGATCGCGCCAAGCTGGCCGGCGCCGAGGCCACCGCCTGGAGGCGGCCGCTGCCGGACGAGGCCTACTGAGCGTACGAGGCCTGCCGAGCGGCCCGGCAGTACCGCCGCGGCGCGATTTCAGCTATACTGAAGCCTAAGCGGGGGAGCACCATGAGTACCTATATCGTCCTGACGAAGGGCGTCGATCCGGGCCGCGCCGCGCCCGAGGCCGGGAGCCTGGCGAAAGTGCTCGGCTACATAGGTTTCGGCAAGGCCAGGACTACCCCGGACGGCCGCGACGCGGTCTTCGAGGCCATCGACGACAACCGGCGCAAGATTGAAGCCGAGATAGCCAGTGAACTCAAGTACCAGGCCCGCACGGGTTTCGTCGCGATAGTGCTGACCTTCGGGGAATTCGCCGCGATGGCGGCGGAACACCCGCTGGCGGACCAAGGCGACGAGCGGAACCTGTACGTGACCGTGCTGTCGCACGATCCCGCCCGCGAGGACGTCGCGATGCTGATGGTGACGATGAACGGCGTCGATTTGCACGAGGTCGCCGGGCGGGCCGTCTATTCGCTGTACGGACACGGATACGAATCATCGAGACGCAGCAACGAGTTCATCGAAAAGGTTATGAAGGTACCGGCCGTGCTCCGGACCTGGCCGGAGCTGCAGGCACTCTTCGAGCTGGCGTCAGGTCCATCGTCGACAGCGTCGCGGTGGATAGGCGATGGCGCAGCGGGAGCCTGACGAGGCCAGAGCCTGAAGGAGGTCCCTCTTGCGAGACGACATCGTGAGGTGGCTGCTCGAGGACGCCGATCCGTCGCTCGAGTACCAGACGCGGCGAGACCTGGTGGGCCAGCCGGCCGTCGAGCTGTCGGCCCTTCGCCGTGATATCGGCTCCCGAGGCTGGACCCGGGCTCTGCTCGACCGCCGCGGGCCGGATGGCCACTGGGGCAACGGCGCCTACAATCCCAAGTGGACCTGCACCCATTACGTGCTGTATGAATTGGCCCAGCTCGAACTGCCCCCCGGCGACCCGCGCTGCGCCGAATCGGCGCGGCTCCTCCTCTCGTACCCGCGGGGGCGGGACGGCGGAGTCAATTACGCGAAGACGGTCGACTACAGCGACGTCTGCGTCAACGGCATGCTGCTTGGCATCGCTGCCAGATTCATCGTCGGCGACGGCGGAGCGGGAGCCCGTACTCCGGACGAAGCGGCGATCGACGACCTGGTGGACTACCTGCTCTCCAAGCGGATGGATGACGGCGGCTGGAACTGCGCGTACTACCAGGGAGGCACCCGCAGCTCGCTCCATACGACGATAGCCGTCGTCGAGGGCCTCCTGTCATTCATCGACAGCGGCCGGAGCCATCGTGCGACGGAGGTCCGGTCGGCGGTCGGGTCCGCGGTCGAATTCATCCTGAGGCACCGGCTCTGCCGCTCGGAGCGCACGGGCGAGGTCATCGCTGACGAGTTTTTCAAGTTCCCGTTTCCCGTCCGCTGGAAGTACGACATTCTCCGTTGCCTGGACCTTTTTCGCCGCCATGGCATTCCGTACGATCCCGGGATGGACGAAGCACTGGACAGGCTTGCGACCGCGCGCGGCCGCGACGGTCGCTGGAAGGCGGCCTCGCAGGCGGGCGCGACGTATTTAGTTGTAGAAGCTAACGGCAAGCCCGGCAAGTGGAATACGCTGCGCGCGCTCAGGGTCCTTGAGCGCTATGGACGCGCAGGCACGTGATGGAGGCATCGACGATGAATTCAGCGAATAAGGCCAAAGCCATGGCAGGGTACCTCGACTCGAACCTGCCGTACGTGGCGTACGGCGCTGCCCGGGCGCTCGGGAATCCACGGGCGGCCGCGCTCAAATCGCGGCTGTACGACGACAGGCGCGTGCTAGCCGTCATCGACGAGCTTGGCGCCTGGCCCGGACCTGCCTTGAGCAGCCACAAGAGCGCCAGGCAGTTCTTCCACAAGCTTGCCTTCCTTGCCGACATCGGCGTCGAGGCGGACCATCCAGGCATGCCCGCCGTCATCGGCAAGGTCCTGGAACACCGCGACGGCGACGGCATACCGCTCCTGCCGTTGACCGTGTCAGAAGCGCATGGAGGTACGGGCGGGAAGGACTGGGCCTGGGCCCTGTGCGACGCGCCGACGACGCTGTACTCCCTTCTCACCATGGGCTGCCGAGATACCGGCATCGGCGACGCCGTGGCCGCTCTCGTGGAGCGCAGGCAGGGCGACGAGCAGGGCGGCGCATGGGGCTGCGTCGTCTCGGAGAAACTCGGCTCGTGGCGCGGACCCGGGAAAAAGTCCGACCCCTGCCCCTACGCGACGCTGATCATGATCAAGCTCCTGCTCGCCCACGACCCGGCACGCTGGGCCGACGCAATCGCCGCGGGCGCCGCGCGCCTCCTCGGGCTATGGAGGAACAGCCAACGCGAGCATCCGTACATGTTCTACATGGGCAACGATTTCCGCAAGCTCAAGCTGCCGTTCATATGGTACGACATCATGCACGTTCTCGATGTGCTCAGGCGGGTTCCCGACGCTCGCGCCGATCCTGCCTTCGTGGAAATGCTCGGCCTCGTCGCGGGCAAGGAGCAGCAGGATGGCGGCTTCGTTCCAGAGTCAGTCTACCAGGAATGGAAAGACTGGGATTTTGGCCAGAAGAAGGCGCCGTCGGACTGGCTGGGGCTCAGGGTCGCGATACTGCTCGGGTGAACATCAATCGGGTTATCGAACGCGGCCGAGGTTTTGGATTTTTTGGAGCTTTTCCCGTTGACAGCGATAATCAGCTGGACGAGAATAATTAAAATAGCCTAGCGAAGACATCTTAACGGTATGGCATTAGAAGGAGTCTTGCATGAAAATCGGTGGAAAATTGAGCCTTGGCTTTGGAAGCGTGATTGCGCTGATGGTAGTAATCTTTGTCGTCACATTTTTCTCACTGTCGCAACTGAAAACGCTACAGGACGAAGGGGCGACAAGGGCGGAGGACTCAGTCCTGGCAGCCCAAGCGGATAATTCTCCGGTGAGGTTATACCAGGTAATCGCCGACGCGATCATCAACAGGGATCTTGAATCGACCAGCAAGACGTGGGCGGAAACGATAGGCGTCGAGAGCAGATTGTTGGTGGAACTATCAGCTCGAATGGATACTGAAGCAGAGCGCGTAGATATCAAGACGGCGCAGGCCGTCTTGATTGAGATCGAGAACACCTTCAAGAACCGGCTGATGCCATTGCTCCAGTCGACCGCAGGAGTCGACGATAGGATCCGAAGTATGGATGCCGAATTCGATGTGCTTATTAAAAGCTTTGACGAACCAATCACTAAAGTATCGGAATCGCTCCATAAAGAGATGGTGGAAGGCGACGCGGTATTCGACCGTGTTTTCGTGTCGACCCTGCTCCTCTGCTCAATCCTCACTAGTATCGCTCTCCTTGTTTCCACCGTTGTAGGTATCGTTTTGGCCCGCAGCATCACCAAGCCGCTCGGCATAGCGGTTACGCACCTCGGGGAGATGGCCCAGGGCGACCTGCGCAACGACATTCCGGCTGTGTACCTCAATCGATCCGACGAGATAGGCGCTCTTGCCAAGGCTCTCGACGCGCTATCCAAGGACCTGCGTCGAATCGTCGAGGACATCCTGACCGCCTCCGGCCAGGTCTCGTCGGGCTCGGAGCAGATGTCGGCGACGGCCCAGCAGCTTTCCCAAGGAGCCGCCGAGCAGGCGGCCAGCGCCGAGGAGGTCTCGGCCTCGGTCGAGGAGATGGCCGCTACGGTAAAGCAGAACACCGACAACTCGATGGCCACCGAGAGCATCGCCACCAAGTCATCCGGCGACGCCGACCTGGGCGGACGGTCGGTGATGGAATCGGTGGCGGCGATGAAGGAGATAGCGACCAAGATATCGATCATCGACGAAATAGCCAGGCAGACCAATCTCCTGGCGCTCAACGCCGCGATAGAGGCGGCCCGCGCCGGAGAGGCCGGCAAGGGCTTCGCCGTGGTGGCCAGCGAGGTGCGCAAGCTCGCCGAGCGGAGCCAGAAGGCGTCCGGCGAGATAGGCGACCTGTCGAGGAGCACCGTCGAGGGTGCGACGAAGGCAGGCGAGATAATCCAGAGGCTCGTGCCGGACATCAAGAAGACCGCCGACCTGGTCCAGGAGATTTCCAGCGCGTCCCGGGAACAGAGCACCGGCGTCGACCAGATAGCCAAGGCGGTGACCCAGCTTGACACGGTGATACAGCAGAACGCCAGCGCCAGCGAGGAAATGGCGGGCATGGCAGAAGAGCTGTCCAGCCAGGCCGAAGCGCTTGCCCAGACGATGTCGTTCTTCAAGGTGCAGGCCGCACAAAAGGATGAATCGGCCCAGGTATCGAGCGGCCGCGCGACCGCGACGGCCGGAGTGGCAGTCAAGAAGCCCGCCGTGGCGGTGCATCACGTCAACGTGGCCCACTCTAATGCATCTCATGCCAGGCCGGGTTCAGGCTCCACGGCCATCACGATAGCCAAGGGGCCGTCCGGCGCCGCCAGCGACGCAGATTTCGAGGAGTTCTGACCATGGCAGACACCATCGAGAACCAGTACCTGACCTTCGGGATAGATGGAGACACTTTCGGGGTCTCGGTCGGCAAGGTCCGCGAGGTACTGGAATACATCAAGCCGACGAAGCTGCCCAAGACGGCGGACTTCCTCAAGGGCCTGATCAACGTCAGGGACGTCGGCATCCCGGTCGTCGACCTGCGCTCCAAGTTCGGGTTGCCCGAGAAGGAAGTGACGCAGGATACCGCCATCCTCGTAATCGAGATCGAGGGCTCAGACGGGCAGGTGATGATAGGGGCGGTGGCCGACGAGGTCTACGAAGTGATCGAGATAGAGGCCGACCACCTGGAGCCGCCTCCGCGCTTCGGCATCAAGATAGATTCGCAGTTCATAAAGAACGTCGGCAAGCGAGACGACAAGTTCATCATCATCCTCGACCTGGACAAGGCCTTTAGCGACGAAGAAGAGCGGACCCTCGAGGAAGTGGCACCGGGAGTCGAGCCGGCTTAGCTGTTCCTGATGCAGATTCATGCCGCCGCGTTCCCGGGCAGGGAGCGCGGCGACTACTTCAACTTCATCCACGTCGTCAAAGACGAACTGCGCTCCGTCTTCTCTTCTGTCTGCGTTGTCAGGGTCGGCATGCAGGCCGCATGGTACGTCTACGTGCCGTGAACCCATCGGAATCCGGCATTTGACGCCGTCGGTGTTCTCCTCCATCATGGAGTCTACAGATGCAGATGCAGATGCAGATGCAGATGCATGACGGAGGACCCCGACGATGAAGACGACCATGACCGCGATTAAACCATACCCGGCCGCGCTGTTCGCCCTGGTGGCGCTCGCGGTCTTGATCGGGTGCAGTAGCGCCCCTGCCGAGGGTGCCGGTACCGACGCTTCGTCCGGAGCGAGCAAAGCCGGTGCCAACATGCCGTCCATCACGCAGGACATGGCACCGGTCCGAGGCGCCGGCACGGTGCTCGTGGTCTATTTCTCGCAAGGCAGCGCGACGAAACGGGTAGCCGAGGATCTCGCCGCGCTGCTCGGCGCCGACATCGAGCGCATCGTCGAGCAGAAGTCGCGCACCGGTTTCTTCGGCTTCATGGGCGCCGGCGCTGACTCTTCGCTGGGCAAGTCGACCCGGATCGATACGCCCGTCCACGATCCTGTTGCTTACGACGCCGTCGTCGTCTGTACGCCAGTCTGGTCGTGGCACTTGTCTCCCCCCGTGCGTACCTGGCTGGGCTTGTTCAAGGGCAAGTTGCCGCCACGATCGGTGTTCGTCACCGTATCCGGCGACACAGAGCCTGAAAAGATAGTCGCGATGATGGAAGAGGCATCGGGCGCGAAACCGGTCGCGTATGCCGGCTTTGCCGACCGGGATTTCGAACAGGTCAACCGCGAAGCTTACCTCGGAAAAATACGCGGGCTGGTCACCGGTTTGAACTGAGGCGCACAACCCTTCAGTCGCCGGTCAGAGGAGAGAGGCTCCTGACCTCGACCGAAACCGCTCCCTGGTCGTCGCACACGAGTCCGCGGACGACGAGCGGTCTTGCCTCGAAGAGCAGGCGGCTGCAGCGGGCGTAGGTTTCGGGGAAGAGCACCGTCTCGTAGAGGGCCGTCTCGTCCTCGAGGCTGACGAAATCCATCACCAGGCCGCCTGAGGTGAGCACCTCCTTCTGGGTGACCGGCCAGCCGACCAGGGTGATTTGTCGGCCGACGTAGCGGGAGATGTCCTGAGCCAGGATGCGGTCGACGTACGCGACGGCCTGGCTCCAGAGGGCCAGCGGGTGGCGGTCGCGCAGGAAGCCCAGCGTCCCGAATTCGTCGTGCAGTTCTCTGTCGGTCCGCGAAGCAGGCAGCCCGGCCGGTCCCGGCCCGGCTGAAAGGCCGGCCCGGGCGACCGGCGGCGCGCGTCCGGGCTCGCCGAAAAGCAGGCCCTGCGAAGCCCCGTCCGCGCCTGGCGCCCCGCTGCCGGAGGCGACGGCGCACAGCAGCGCGCGGGCCTGGGACGTACGGGGCAGGCCGCCGGCTATCCCGTCGAAGGCGCCGGCGGCTACGAGCGACACGAGTTCGTCCCTGACCGGCCTGCAACGGCGCGAGAAGTCGGCGATGTCGGCGTAGGGTCCGTGGACCGCCCGCTCCAGGGCGATGGCGTCGGCCCCGGTCCGCGACAGGCCGGCAATGGCCATCAGGCCGGCGACGACGGTACCGCCCGCCGCGCCTCGCTGACGTAGGCCTGGGGCCGGTAGTAGCCGCCCTGGTTGGCCAGGACCGCCGCCATGAAAGCGGCGGGGTAGTGTACCCGCAGCCAGGCCGACTGGAACGACACCATCGCATACGAGGCGCTGTGCGGCTTGCAGAACGAGTAACCGTCGAACGACAGCAGCATGTCCCAGGCCGTCTCGGTCGTCGCCGCGTCCACGCCGTTCAGTTTGCAGCCGCCGAAGAAGCGGTCGCGGTATTCCGCCAGCTTGGCTGCGCCTGCCTTTTTTGAAATCACCTTGCGCAGGCGGTCGGCCTGGTCTTCGTCGAAGCCGGCCAGGGCGATGGCGACCTTCGACACGTCCTCCTGGTAGCAGACGATTCCGTACGTCTCGTCGAGTATTCCTTCAAGCCGCGGGTGTAGCGGTTCCCACGTCGCGCCCTTGAGACGGCGCACGTACTCGGCGATCAGCTTGTTGGCCGCCGGCCTTATCATCGAACTGTGTATGACGATGTGGTCGAAGTCGCCGGCGCCCGTCTTTTTCTGCAGTTGCCGCATGGCCGGCGACTCGATGTAGAAGACTCCAATCGAATCGCCGCGGGCAAGCGCGGCCACCGTTTCAGTATCGTCGGCGGGGCGCCACAGCGTCTCGTCTATGTCGATGCCTTCGTCCCGCAGATTGGCCAGCGCGTCGCGTATCACCGCCAGAGACCGGTTCCCCAGGAGGTCGAGCTTGACGAGGCCGGCTGCCTCCGCGCCTTCCTTTTCCCAGGCCAGCAGCGGGAAGCCCTCGGCCGAGCGCTCGACCGGGGCGTAGCGCCGAATCGGCCCGGGGGCGATCACGAGGCCGCCGCAATGCATCGACAGCCCCTTCGGCAGGCCTTCGATACGGCGGGCGACGGCCAGGATCTCGTCCCAGGGCGGATCGACGATGCCTCCGCCGTCGCCGTGTCCCGCCAGAGCGCGCTCCCTCCTCGATATCTCGCCGTCGGCGAAGCCGTAGGCCTTGGCCGTCTCGCGGAAGGCCGAGCGGGGCCGGAACATGTTGTGGTTGGCGACGCGGGCGCAGCGGTCGGCCCCGAAGCGCTCGATGACGGCTCGCATCAGCCCGGGACGTTCGTCCCAGGCAAAGTCGACGTCGATGTCCGGCGGGTCGGGGCGCGACAGGGTCAGGAAGCGCTCGAAGTACAGGTTGTACGCGATGGGGTCGACGTTGGTTATGCCCAGGGAGTACGCGACGATGGAGGCTGCGCCCGAGCCGCGGCCGCAGGTACGGCTGGCCATGGCGACGATGTCGTCCATCACCAGGAAATACGGCGCGAAGCCCTTGCGCCCGATGATGTCCAGTTCGTAGTCGATGCGCCCCATGACGGCGTCCGACAGCTCGCCGTAGCGCCGTTCAGCCCCGCTTATTACCCGTGAGCGGAGCTCGTCAGCCGGGCTTCCCCCGCTTTCGGCGCGATACTCGGGGAACACGAAGCCGTCGAAGACGGTATCGAAGGGGCACAGCGTAGCCAGCTCGGCGGTGGCGGCGAGAGCCTCGGGCCAGGACCGCAGCCGCCGCTCGAAGTCGGCCGACGGCAGGAAGAGCCCCCCGTCGGGTGCGCCCGGAGCGCCGCCACAGGCGATGTCGCCTTCGGCCAGGTTGCCGACGGTCTTGCCCAGGGCCATCGCGCGCAGCGCCGCGTGCGTGGCGCGGTCTTCCGGGTCGAGGAAGGTCGCGTCGTCTACGGCGAGCAGGGGAAGCCCGAGCCGCCTGGCCTCGCGGACGGCCGACACCGACGAAGGCGTGACCGCGGCGTACAGGGAGGGCACGCGGCCGGCCAGGGACGCGAGGACGTACGGCGAGTCGGTAGCCAGCACGAGGCCGGCCGCGTCGCCTTGCAGCGCGGAGACAAGGTCGAAACCGCCTGACTCGCCCGCCGTCACGGCAGCCTTGGCGGCCGAAAGGCATTCGCAGAGCCGCGAGAAACCGGCACGGTTGCGCACGAACGCGAATACCCGGCCGCCCTTTCCGTCGCCGGCCGGCTGGCCGCCGCCGACGCTCAGCTCGGAACCGATGATAGGCTTGAGGCCCGCCTCGCGCGCCGCCTCGACGATGGCATGGAGGCCATACAGGTTGTCCCTGTCGCATATCGAGACGGCGCGGGCCCCGTACGAGATGGCCCGCGCGCATATGTCCGCCGGGCTCCGCGTGCCGTACATCAACGAGTAGGCGGAGCGCAGGCCCGCGCGGACGCCGGTCACCCGGGGCCGCCTGTTCGGCTGGCACCGCCGGCATGGCTGACAACGCCTGTACTGCGGAAAACCTCCCGGCTCGGGACGATGGCGCAGGCCCGCGTGACGGCAGCGGGGCCGAAGCGCGTCCTCGACCTGTCGACGGCCGCCTGCAGCCGCGCCAGCTTTCCCGGGCCTTCCGGGACGAAGAGGTCGGGTTCCCGCCGCGCCGGGGACAGCGCGGACAGTTCCAGTGCGAGCGCCCGCAGCCGCACCCTGCGCGTGGCGGCCCGGGCAAAGGTCCGGTCGGCGGCGGCCAGCAGTTCGGCGTCGAGGACCCACGGCGAGCGGGGCCGCTCGGATGCCTCGGCGCGGCAGCCGTCGGCATACTGCACGACGACCAGGAGGCGCCCGGCGGCCAGCAGCGAGCGCCTGAGCTCGAGGCCGGCGTCTTCGGCGGCAGCGACGAGCGCGGCCCTGATGGCGCGCGCGTCTATTTCGTCCGAGCCGAAGTCGACCCTGCGCCGTATGGCGCGTTCTCCGAGGCCGCCGCGCGCGACCGGGGTGGGATCGATGCCGAGCGCGGCATCCCTGAGCGCCAGAGCGCGCTTGCCGAACAGGGCCACCGCCTCGAAATCGGACAGCGACGCGAGCTGGCCAATTTCCTGGATGCCGGCCACCGACAGCACGCGGCTTATGGCGGGCCCGACGCCGGGCAGCAGGGCCGCGTCCTGCGGCGACATGAAGGCCGCCTCGTCGCCGCGCCTCACGTACGCCACGCCGGCAGGCCGGATGCTCCGCGCAGCGACCTTGGCCACGAGCATGTTGGCGGCGACCGACACCGTGGGCTCGAGGCCCAGGCTGTCTACCATCTCGTTGCGGATGCGGACCGCGCAGTCTATCGCCGCGCCGAAGATCCGCCCGGTGCCCGCCAGGTCCAGGAAGAGGTGGCCGCCGGAATCGTCCTGGACCAGAGGCGCCCAGCGCCCGGCTATGCGCACCATCGCCGACTCGGCACGGGCGCAGGAAACGGGGTCCGGCGGCATGACGAGCAGGCCGGGGACGTGCCTTTCCGCCGCGGCCAGGCTCATGCCCACGGCCAGCCCCGCCTCCCGCGCCCCGCGCGACAGGCCGAGCACGATGGCCCTGGCCGCGGAGGCGGCTCCCGCGATCACGAAGGGCCTGCCGGCGAGTCCCCGGTCGGCCGCGACCGCGACGGCGGCCTGGAAGTCCACGACGTTCAGGTGGACGACGCTACTGGCGGCGACGACGCTCATTGCGGGTCTGCCGGCGCCGACGCTACCGGCGTCGATAACGCGTCTACTGACGCGAACGCGTCTACTGACGCGAAGCCCGAGCGCGCCAGGATGGCGGTGAAGGTCTCCGCGTTCCTGACCGCCTGCCCGCGCCGGTGGTTGTTGAAGTAGACGAGCACCGTGTCGGCACGGGACGCGATGCCCCGCACCCGGCCAGCCCAGGCTTCCAGTTCCTCGTCGGAATACAGGTAGTCGTAGCGGGCGGCGGCGTCGGAGCCCCACCAGTCCCTGGCGTTGCGGCCGTGGAAGCGTATGTAGGCGACCGGCGCGGTCACCACGTCGATGACGGGCGGCAGGCCCCTGAGCTCGGGCATGTCGAGAGACGCTACGGCGACAGAGCGGGCGCGGAGCGCGTCGAACACGCGGTTGTTGTACCATTCGTGGTTGCGGAACTCCACGGCCAGGGGCAGGCTCCCGAGTTCTCCCAGGAGCGCGTCCAGGTAGCGCCTCGAGTCGACCTCGTAGTGGAACGAGTAGGGAAACTGCAGCAGAGCAGCCTTGAGGCGGCCCGCCTCCAGGAGCGGCTCGAGGGCGGCGGCGAAGGTGCGCGCCGCGTCCTTCCAGGCCGCGCTTTCGATGCGGTGGGTCAGCGCCTCGTTGGCCTTGACCGAGAACGACAGCGCCGGCCCCGCCTCGACGGCGAGCCTGCCGAGCTGGGCGGCTGTCGGCATCCGGTAATAGGAGAAATTGAGCTCGACCGTGGGGAACATCGCCGCGTAGCGCGCCAGGAAGTCTTCCCGCGCCGTTCCCTCGGGATAGACCGGCCCGACCCATTCGAGATAGCTGTAGCCCGACGTACCGACGAGTATCGTTCCCATGCTTCGATTATACTATACGGATGTTAAGCAGACAAGGTTGATTCCATGGTCGTACCACCTGTGGTGACGCCTCTTGCCCGGAGCCATCATAGCAAATATCATTGGTTGCAGGGGTACTGCCATGGATACGACTGAAGGGGTGGCCGCTTTCCGTCCGTTCCTCCGCCGGGAACCTCGCCCTCCGCGCCGTCTGGCTTTATTAGTTCATCGAAGCTTGCATCTTTCAATATTCGACACCGCCAGGAGCGGTTATTCGAGGCCAGCCATACAAGGGGCGGTGGTGTTGGACGCCGAGATGCAAGCTTCGATGAACTATGCTAGCTTTTCCCCCGACTCGCCTTGATGGCGTCGGCTGCATACCAGCCGGTAAGGATCGCCGTGGGGATGCCTGCGGGGCTGTATGCCCACTGGCCGGCCTGGAGTATGTCCTTCATGGGAGTCAGTACCGATTCAGGGATCTTCAAGAGATCGTGGACCGCGGGTGACGGCTGCTCGAATGTCCACCCGGTGATCCCCCCTTCAGAGTTGCCGTAAACCCTCTCTATGCTCAAGGGGGAGGATGAGAAGCGGAGCGACAACCGGTCCTTGAGGCCGGGGAATGGGGCTTGGTCCAGGACCCGCACAATGCAGTCCTCGACGAGCGTCTTGAACTCTTCGTACCATCCCGCATCGAAAACGGAGCGAACGAGATCGTAGGAAAGGAGGAAGCTGACGATAAGGCCCGTCTTCCCCTCCGGAGACAGGCTCGGATCCCGCAGGGAGGGAATGGATATTTCATAGGTCGTCAGGGCGCAATATTTTTCCACCCAGGTGCGGACCCGTTCTTTGGACACCGTCTTTCCGGCCGACAGTAGTTGTCCAAGCTCGGAACGATGCGTCTCGCCCAGGCCTTCCCGGGACGGCGTATAGAAGAGGTGCCCGTTCGTTGTCGCGGCAAAGTCAGCCGGCGGCCTGTCGACTCCCATGTACACGGTAAAGACAGAATCACCGCCGTGACCGGCGAAAACCCTGCTCGACTCCGCTTCTATCCTCCGTGTCGCTTCGTCGCCCAGGCCGTCCAGCTCGAGATTCCTGTACAATGCCTTCAAATCCGCGCACCAGATGAGTTTGTCGTACCGATAGATAGTGCCGTTTCCATCCGTCGCCGTATTCTTCGATGGGCTGACCGAGGTGATTTCTGTTTTCAGCAGGATCTCGCCGCCGGATTCAAGCACTTTACGGGAGAGTTTCTCCGAAAGCTTCCCGGTCCCGCCCTTGGGATAGAGGTAATCGAGGTAAACGAAAAAATAACCCAACGCGAAGAAGCTTGGTGTATTCTTGAAAAAATGCTGATCCACGATATCGGCAAGGGAACGATTCGTCGTGAGCCTTTCCAGATACCGTTCGATCGGCTCGTCCATCCTGTTCATTCTATAAACCGCGAGAAGGAACCTGCCCAGCCAAGGCAACAGCTCCTTCACGATGTACTTCGTGTCGGTTCTGAAATTCTTGAAGACGGGGTTGTCGAAACCATAGATGACGCGCATTTCCCGCATGACGCCGTGTATCGCCCGGATGATCCTGCGTATGTCGGCCATGTTCCCCGGATAGAGCGACTCGAGATGCTTCCGGTATTCTTCGATGCCGTTTTTCGAGTCCATGCCCAGGATTTTCGACTCGATTCCGATGGAAACCGGGCTTTCCAGAAGCTCCAGCTCGATACCAAGATCATGAAGCATCGGTCGTATGACGCCCGCGTTCTCGATGGACCGGGCTCCGGCATCGAAGACAAAGCCATCTCGGCGGAACGAATTCAGCAAGCCGCCGCAGTTTTCATTCTTCTCGACCAGCAAGACGGAGTATCCCGCCCTTGACAGGTATGCCGCCGCGGAAAGACCGGCCAGTCCGGCGCCCGCAATCAGAACCTGGCAATGTCTTTCGCTCACCGCAATCCTCCAAGATCAAGACTGAGCTCCCATACCGTTTCAGCCATTTCATGATCGAGTGCATGAGGGGCTGGTATCTCTTCAGTCGTATAATTATAAAATTTGCCGTTGCTGGCGTCCAGATCCGGGAACGCTCCAAGGTAATATAGAGCCTGCGCCGATAGCCGGGGGTCTCTGGCCGTCGGGTTGATCAGCAGATGCTTGAAAAACCGGTATATCTTGCCATTGTTCTCTCCCATATTTGTTCTCACGTCCCCGGGGTGCATGGCGTTGATAGTGGCTCCGCTTCCCTCGAAATATTCTGCGAATCCGAGCATCGCCAGCAGTTGCGCGGTTTTCGCGGAGCCATACCCGCGCAAGCCGGTATACCTCCGCCTTTCCCATCCCAGGTCGCGGGGCTTGAAACCGGCGATGGCGAAGCGATGCCCCTCCGAATTGACGTAAATCACCCGCGCCCGGTCCTGGGCTCTCAGTTTTTCCATCAGCTTGTACGTGATTATGAAGGAAGCGAGATAATTCACCTGGAACACTTCTTCAACGTTGTCCGCGGTGAACTTCTTCTTCGTGTTGTAGACGCCGGCATTGTGGATCAGGCCCGCGATATCCCTTGGCAGCCCCGCCAGCATGTCCGCGCATGCGTGGACTTCGGAGATTCGGGAAAAATCGGCGATATGACAGTCAATGGACACGCCGAAGTCGCGCAGGATCTCGTCCTTCAGGCTCTTCGACTTCGTCGGGCTTCGGTTTATGCAGAGGATATCCGCTCCGCGGGACGCGTACATCCGGGCGGTCTCGTATCCGATGCCGGAAGTTGCTCCGGTAATGACGACCAGGCGCCCCGTGAAATCCTGGGGGGCTTCCTTGGGGAGCGAGCTGTTGTTCTTGAGCATGGACCCGATATTGGCCCATGTATACTGCTTCAAATATTTATTCATGCGCATTCCTCATCTTATCCGAATTTTTTCTTCATGAACTTGCGATACGCCGTGCCGAATTTTGGGATATTGTCAAAAATGTCACCCCAGATATCGTAGTAGTCGCGTTGCTCGATTATCTTCCCTGCATCGTTCAAGGTCACCCTGCTCGAGCCATAGATCGATGATTCCGGGTACTTCTTGAAACTGAGACTCATCTCCCACTCGAGAAATATGGTCGGACCCTCCTGGGCTGTGTTCCGGACCTTCATCCTCAGGTTTTCAGATCGGGCGATCAATCGCTCGGTCATGGCTGTGAATTCGTCTATCCCCCGTAACTCCTGCACGCTGTCGCGGAAGTAAATGGCGTCATCGTAGTAAGGAATGATGTGCGACCAGTCAGGCTTGCCCTCGGTGTTGTAAATGTCGGTCCAAAGTTGCTGCAGGTGTTCTCTCCCCTGTATCCGGTAATCCATATGCCGCAGTTCCTCCGTTGGGTTTGATTGTTATCCGATGATGAAACGATCCGGGCCTGACGGGCTTGCCTCCGTCCGCTGAAGGATCTCGGACAGTCGTATCTCGATACCCAGGCTTGAGGCATCGATGTGTATCTTATGCTTCTGGAAGCCACCCGGGGGGCCTTTCCCGTCGTAATTGCTTATGCCGACAGGCTCCGTGGGTATTCCGATGAAGTTTGTGTCCAGCTTGCCGTTTGAATTCCGGTCCTGGTACAGGGAGAAGACGTACTCGCCGGGGGGAAGCGGGAGTCCGGCACGGATCGTCTCCGCGGAGGCCTGGATGGCCAGGGTTCGGAAGGGGACGTTCTTCCGGTAGCCTTCGGCGCTGTCGAACACGGCGGCGTACACGGTCCCGCCGCCCGGCTTTACCCCGGACACGGTGAGCCGCACCTCAAGCTCCAAGGCGCCGCATAGGGCCGCAGCGATCAGGAAGAGAATCGCGAATACCGCGCGCTTGCACAAGAGCGTCCGTCCTTTCCGGGTTCGGTGTTCCACGCTGGTCTCGATGCCCGGCAGCAAGCTAGCGCATCCCGAGTATACGACCGAATTCCGCGTCCGTAAAGCGGGAGAGGTACCATGGTCGCCCTCGCCGCGAACTTCGCTCCCCTTGGGTGACCCGGCGAATTCCTCAGAACGGGAACTCCCCCGGTCCCATCCCGGCGGCGTCGGCATCGCCGCTTGCCGGCCGTTCCTCTGCCGAGAACAGATTTTTGCGTGGTGCCGCCGCGATGCCCTGCACCGCCTTGCCGCTGACGGTGATTGCCTTGACCGGCTCGGCGGGGCAAATGTGGTGGCAGGCTCCGCAGCCTATGCATATCGACTCGTCGAAAAGCGGCTCAGGCAAGCCTCCGGCAACGGCGACCATACGTACCGCCCCCGTCGGGCAGTGTTCGGCGCACGCTCCGCACGGCGTCTTGTCGGTGATGACGATGCACTTGGCCCTGACCAGGGCAGCCGTTCCCATCTGCACGAGCTTCCTGTCCGCGGGCGGCATGGGCGACAGGGCGCCGCTCGGGCACTGATCGAGGCAGGCCGTGCACTCGTACTGGCAGTACGAGGCATCGTAGTCGAGGTACGGCGACAGGAAGCCGGACGCCCCGAGCCGCATTATCGACGGCCTGAGTACCCGCGACGGGCATTTTGAGACGCACAGGCCGCAGGCCGTGCAACGCGACAGGTACAGTCCGGCCGAGATCGCGCCGGGCGGCAGCGCCGGCGGCAGGGTGGTCTGTCCGGGGACTGTCCCCGAAGCGATTCCTGACGCTGCAGAAATTGCGGCGCGGGCAAGCGGTACCGCCATCGCCGCAGCGGCGACCGCTGCGCTTCCTGCCACGGCCTTCCTGATGAAGTACCTGCGCGAGACGTCGGGGATGCGGCCAAGGCCAAAGTCCACGCCGGGCTTCTCCTGGCGTCCGTAGCGCATGGCGCCGGTCGGGCACGCGGACAGGCAGGAGAAACATGAAACGCAGCGGCCGGCGTCGAGCTTGCGCGCGGCGGTATCGATGCAATGCGCCGTGCAGGCCCCGGCGCAGGCGCCGCATGAAACGCAGCCGTCGGCGTCGAGTCGCACTCGAAGCGGCGCGAAGCGGTTCAGCATCCCGAGGATGGAACCGACCGGGCATAGCGCGCCGCAGAACGCCCGGCCCCTCAACATCGCCAGGCCCAGTACGAGGAGTACCGGTATCGCGGCCGCGGCGGCCGCCACCGGGCTGATTGCGCCGACCGTCGCTCGCCAGTAATGGCCGAGCGCCCTGGACGCTGTCGACGCCAGGCTAGCGGCGGCCTGCACGATGGGGCTCGCCGCGTATTGGACGAAGCGGCCAGCGAGGCTGTACGGGTCGAGCCACGCCGCCCAGCCCGTCGCGCCGGTGGCCACCGCCACTGCTACCGCGGCGAAAACCGCCGCCCGGACCGTCGGCCTGCCGCGCCTGAATCCGCCGTGCCACGTCCCGAACCGCTTGCCCGCGGCGATGGCAACGTCCTGTGCCAGGCCGAGCGAGCAGAGCGTGGAGCAGTAGAACCTGCCGAAGATGGCGGACGCCGCGACGACGGCGGCCAGGCCCGCAGTCGCCCCGGTGACGCCGACGGCGACGAGCCTGGCGATTCCGGGGAACAGCTGCGTGGCTCCCGCCAGAGCGAACAGCGAGACAGGTCCGCGCGGCCCGAGCCCCGCTCGGCGGCCAGGCCGATATAGCGGAAGCGCGACGGGTCGAAACCGAGCGTCCTTGCGGCGGCGGCATCGGCCGCGACGATGTCGGTACTCAGGATCTGGAATTTCGCGACGTCGTAGACCGAGCTCGAGTACCCGCGGGGGCCACCGGTCTTCATCACCTTGTACGCGTCGATGACGTTGAGGGTCGGCTTGCGGAAGAGGCAGGCGTCGGCGATGCACTGGTCAAGGTCGTTGCGATGGAAGAACTGCCTGTCCCATACGGTTCCCATCAGGTTCTTCATGGCAGCCGTCATCCCGGCGCCCGAGTGGTTCTTGAGCACCGGGACATTGATGTAGACGTCGCTCTCGACGACCAGTTCGTGGACCAGCGCCTTCTTTACCGCCTTCGCGCCGGGGAAGACCACTTCCTGGAAGTAGCCTGAGCTGTTGGCCGGAACCATTTCCCCGCCCGCTTCCTTGACGTAGCGCTCTATCATCGACGAGCGGTAGCAGAGGGTCCAGGCATCGCAGCTGTTGTCGAAGACGTAGACCTTGCGGGCGCCGGCATCCAGGCAGTGCTCGACGATGCGCGCCACAAGAGCGGGATTGGTGTTGGCGGCCACCTCGGGCGGCTGGTCCCAGCCGACGTTCGGCTTGATGACGACCGACTGCCCCGGCCTGACGAAGGCTTTCATGCCGCCGAGTGCGGCTATGCCCGCGTCGAAGAGGGCGGCGGGCTCGCCTCCCAGCACCGCGACCAGGTCTGGCGGCCGTGCGCCGGGCTTGCCCGTCGCGGGTGGACCGGCGGCCGGCGAGCCCTGTGCAAGCACCCGTCCGGCGCCCGAAAGAAGCCAAGCCGCGCCGACGCCGTATCCGGCGACCGTACGCATGAAGTCACGCCTGTCCATGCCGGTACCGCTACTATGCTTTCGGCGTCGGCCGTCCCCGTATCCTGTAGCGCAGGAACATGCCGATTGCCAGGGTGGCCCATGCCGCCATCCATGCGGCGCCGGCCGGGTTGGCGGAGAAGGCAGAGCTCGACGCCAGGAGGACATGGGTGACGAGCACGGCGCAGGCAGCCACCGTAACGTTGTGGAACGCCCTTGACGCCTTGTAGGTGAGCTTGAAGGCCTCGGCCGCCCGCGTCCGCAGCTTCCTGATCGCGGCCTGGAACGGCATCCTGAAATTGGCGATGAACAGCAGCGCGAAGACGACCGCGGCGGCGAATGTCAGCAGCGCGACCGCGCCGAACGTGGCCTGGACCGTATCGTCGGGGAAGCCGCTGAGCTCCTTGAGCATGCGGTGGGTTGCGGCGATAGCCAGTATGAAGAATGGCGCGATGCCGTGCAGGGTCAGGAGGCCCTTGATGCCAAGCGCCGATACCGCGAATCCTGGCCTGGAAGCGAGGATGAGCTGGTTGCATATCATGATGAACGCGTAGACGCCGAGCCCGACCGACAGGGTATATGGATCAATGCTGCCGCCGAGCGACGACACGTAGATGGCCACGGGAATTGCCGGAGACAGCAAGTACGCCGCCAGGAACAGTATTCGTTTCATGTGTTTTCCTCCGTAGCTATAGCTTCCCGGCAACCATGGCTGCCGCGCCAACGATCATAACGCCCTTGATGCAGTACTGGAAGTACCGGCATCAAGTTTGCCATATCCCCGATCCATGATCCAGTTGCCATGGGCACACATCACTGTTACTATCAGCCGATGGTGAAAGAAGCTCCGGAACCTCTGGCGGATCCTTGGGATGAACTCCTCGATTTCACCGCCTTCGCGGTAAAGAAAACAGGCCTGTTGAGCCCTGAGACGATACTGACGGTCGACGAGTACACGCTGCACGCGGCGTTCTACAAGGCTTCGGCCTCGCGGCTCTTCCTGCTCGTAGCCCTGTCAAAACTGGAGCTCGCGCTGTTCAGGAAGTACGAGAAGACCTATGCCGGCACCACCATGGCTTTCATGCAACCAGGCATGAAACGGCCCCTTCGGATATTCGCGCGTTGTACCATCGTACGAATCGCGGAACTGACCCAGCGGGATGGTTTCTCGGTGATTGAAACCGAGATCAAGCCTATCCCCGACGATTACGGGAGGATCCTGGAGGAATATCGGGCCCTTCTTGCCTGCCTGAAGGAAGACTACGAGCGATGCGCCAATCCGTCGACAAGGGTGACGCCCGAATTCTCCAAACTCCTCGGATTCAACAACTTTGCCGAACTCCACGCTTACGGCAGCAAATTCGAATTGGCCGTGTATTCCATAGCCTCGAACCACCTCGAGTTCCTGATAAAAGCGGCCCCTCCGGATATCGTACCGGGCAACAGCAGTTCGATCAGGCTCTTCTTCCAGATGCACCAATTTTTCGTCCAGGGCCGGGTCACCAAGGCGGAACAGGTCTCTCCCGGTGTGGTCCGCGCGGAGATGGACCTGGATTTTTCTCCCGAGCTCATGGACATTTTTGCCAGATATCGCGAGCGTACCCGCCTGCTGGTGCCCGGACAGCATTGATTCCATAAATGCCATGGCATCACCCGTAGAATTGGGCGATACTCGTCGCAGGTGCGGAGGCAAAAACGATGAAGCGAATCTGGTCCCTTGCATTTCTGGTGCTTGTCGTCGGCGTCGCTGGAGCGCTGGACGTACCCAAGCCGACCGCCGAGATAAAGCGTTTCCAGGTGGAGGCTATCAGCCTGCGGGACGTGACTTTCCTCTTCGAGCTGTCCGTGAAGAATCCATACCCGGTCAAGCTGACCTTCGACGGGATGAAGCTCGATTTCTCGGTGGAGGGGAACAAGGTCTTCAGCGTCGCAGACAAGGGCGGATTTTCAGTCGCCGCAAAAGGCGAGAAGTCGAGCACGTTCACCGTCAAGCTCGAGTACGGCGCCATCATCAAGCTGGTCAAGGACTACTCGACCAAGGAATGGCTGACCACCGTCATCGACGGCGTGCTCGTCATACCGCTGCCTGCCATGCCTGGCCTGCCCAAGGACGTCAGCTTCAGCTACAAGCTGTCCAGGAAGATCCCGGCTATAAAGCCGAGGCTCGCCATCACCGCCTTCTCGGTGACGCCGCCCACGCCTGAACAGGTGGCCGCGGCCGTCGCCAAGGCCGGCTCCAAGGTTCCGCCGGGCAAGGCGCTCGGCGTGTTCAAGGACGTGCTGGCTGGCCGCAAGCCGGCCGACCCGGTCATAGACCCCGCGGACCTTGACGTGCCCCTGACCGTCAGCTTTACCCTGGAGATAGGGAACGAAGCCAAGGGAAAGCTCTCCTTCGACTCGCTTGACTACGAGCTCCTGGTCAACGGCGAGAGCCTCGTCCTCGGGAAGACCGCCAAGGTTGTCAGGGAGGCGGACCGTACCCTGGTGACCGTGACCAACGAGTTCAGTTCGAGGCTGCTCTCGAAGAACCTCAAGGCGCTGTTCGCCGACAGGAAGGGCACGTTCGCCGTCAAGGGCAAGGCCTCCCTCAAGCTCCCCGACGAGGTCAGCAAGGATTCGATCCCGCTGAGCTTCGACGAGTCCGGATCGTTCTCGTTCAAGTAGGGGGAGCGCCCGTAACCACTGCGGGCTTCGCGCCCCGCCCCCGCGGCTCCCCCTCGCTCCGGACTCCTCGCGGGGGTACCCGCTCCGGGGTCCTGCGCTACCCCCACTCGCTCGAGTACGCAGCAGGCGCTCCCGGGCGCCTCGGCGGCTCAGGCTTTCCTCGGATACCTCCCTTTGACGACCTTCGCGAAGTCGGCGCACATCTTCTCGTCGGAGACCGAGTTGTCGGCGAGCGTCGCGTCCCCGTCGACGATGCGGATGGTCGCGTCGAGCCCGTCAGGGAAATCGGTGGGGTAGCTCCGCCCGCGGGCGGCTGCCATCGAGGCCTCGGCCTCGGTCCAGGCTTCCTGTGCCGAGCGCTTGCACTCCTCGGCGAGGTAGACGGCCGAGAACCCCTCGCCGGTGAGCGCGCGCAGCGTCTCGTCGTGCGTGACGGCGTTTCCAGGCGCCCAGCAATGCCGGGCGAGCAGGGGGCCGACCGCGGGATTGTCAGTGATGAAGCCGAACTCGCCCAGGAACCAGGCGCGGGTCTGGTAGACCGCCATGTTCGCGAGCAGGTAGCCGTGGAAGCTCGCCGCGCTCTCCTGGTTGAGGAGATGGGGGATCGCGAGCAGCGGGCGGTGGCTCTCGACGCCCAGAATGCGCAGCTCGGTATCGCGGGCGAGCGCGAGCACGCGCCCGGCGGTGAGCTCGGAGTCGGGGAGGGCGTATAGCGCGCGCTCGAAGTAGGGCACGACAAGGATAAGCCGCTCCTCGAAGGCGCGGAACGGCTGGCTCTTCTCGATGCGTTTCCGGATGAGAGAGGCGGGCATGGGGCTGCCGTCCGCGGCGCGGGCGTAGCGGATAAGCCAGTCGGCGTCAGTAATGAGGCTGTCGCAGAACATCGACTGGGTCTCGGCATAGGCCATCGAGGTGGGCGGAAATTCCTGCGAGAAACAGGGCGAGTTCCCGGTCACGTTGGCGAAGTGGGCGGCGTGGCCGCCCTCGTGGAAAAGGGTGTTGAGCGCGCGGAAACCCGAGCCGACCTGGTCGGGCCTGCCCTCCGCCGTGAAGTTTATCGCCCCCGGCACCCAGGTCCCGCGGTCGAAAAAGGCGGGGGCCGGTCCGTGGCAGAATCCGTTCTGATACTTGCCCTTGCGCTCGAGGAGATCGAGCTGCAGCGTCGCGCCGCGGTACTGGAAACCGAGGCGCCTGAAGCTCAGGACCCATCGATCCAGGGCGGTGTCGAAGGGGAAGAATGGATCAGTCTCGCGCACGAGGTCGCCCGACATACGGAAGCGCACGTTCCAGGGCCGCAGCGCCTCCGCGCCGTTCGCGCCGGCGATAAGCTCCAGCCCGCGGCGGTTGGCGTCGGAAGTCCGGCGTTCGAAGTCGTCGAGGACGGCGAAGAGTTGCTCGCTCGTCATCGACTCCGATTTCCTCACCTTGAATTCGAAATAGTCCCGGGCCCTCTGGCTGCGGGCAAAGGCGTTCCGCGCTCGTACCACGTCGAGGAAACCGTTGCCGAGAACCCACTCCTCGAGTCCGCGGAGGGCCGTGAAGCTGCTCCTGCGGGCCGCCTCGTCGGGATTCGCCGACTCGTTCACGAGCAGGCTGCCGAGAGTCGCGTCGACCTCCGAACCCGATTCGTCGCGGTGTCGAAGCACTAGCTTCTGCCGCTTGCCGAAGAGCTCGGCCTCGAGCGACACGATGCGGTCCATGCCGGCCGGGCCCGCATCGCCTTCGACTATGTTGGCCTCGAAGAGGGCCCGCCAGCCGCGGAGTCCGCGGATGAGTTCGGCCCGCTCTTCCACCCCGTCTCCTCCAGGGCCGTCCGCGTCCTCCAGCGTCGCCAGGCGCGCGCGCACTGCTGAGAGCCGTACCGGGTCGGAAACGAAGGCTTTCCAGGCCTTCTCCGCCGTCGCGAAGCCGCCGTGGTCGTCGCTCGTTCCCATATAGGTAGCCCAGAAAAGGTCTTCCTTGCGCCTGTGGACGGCGAGGTAATCGTGGTTGAGCGTATCGAAGAAGGCCCTTATTTCGTTCGTTGCTTCCATGATATAGTGCATATAGTAGCCGACCTCGTCGCGTCAATCGTCATGGACCGTGCCACCCAAGATTGACGACCACTACAACCCTATTCAGACTGCCGCGAAAAGCTCCGGCGCAAGGACCCTCACGTGAAAACGATTGCTGACTACCTCGACAAAATAGAAGGTACCGATCCGGCACAGCGGACCCGGGCCTACAGCGAGCTCCTGGAACTGACCGACGGCGTCGTAGACGCGGCCGGCCAATGGGACCGCATCGCGGCCTACATGGACTCGAAAGACAACCACCTGCGGTCCATCGGCGGCCAGTTGCTCTGCGGCCTGGCGAAGAGCGACCCCGAAGGCCATTTTTTCGACTATTTCGACGGGATCAAGCGGCTCACCAAGGACCCCATGTTCGTCACGGCCAGGCATGTACTCCAGGCCTCGTACCGTATCGGCCTGGCCGGCCCGAAGTACCGGAAACTGGTTCTCGACTTCTACGAGGAACGTTACGACGACTGCGCCGCCGAGAGGAACGCCTCGCTGATACGCTTCGACATACTCGTCTGCATGAAAAAGCTGTACGACGCCAGGCGCGACCCTGCGCTCGCGGAACGGGCCCTCAGGCGGATCGTGGCCGAGTGCTCGGACACCCATCGTGCCAAGTACCGCAAGGTCTGGAAGGACATCTAGCATCCGAGTCGGGGCCATAGCCGTATTACACCCCGCAGCCCCCTCCTGCGTAGTTCGAACGGGATCAGTCCAGGTTTTCCCATTTGAGCAAATCGCCCGGAATTTCGTTGAAGTGCGCATCCCGGTGGATAAGTGTTGCATCGATGAGGCTGACTCCAGCCGCAATGAAGGCGTCGACCAGGGGAATCCTTGAAGCGCAAGCGTAGCCGAGTTCTAATGCCCGCACCGAAAGAGCGGTATCTACGGGAATGATGCTCGCGGCAAGGTTCGCATAAGCCAAGGCGACCGATCGCGCCGAGTCGATATCCGCACCGATGGTGACGAGTTTTCGGGCCATTTCCGCAATCGATACGGCCACGATGGAAATCTCGGCCGTATCGTCTTCCAGTATCCGCTGTACACGGTCGAAACCTGGTTCTTCCCGGTAATGGGCCAGGAGCGCCGAAGTATCCAGAACGAAGGAGTTCATTTCTCGGCTTCCCGCTCAGCGACCAGCTCTGATACCGAATCCCGACCGGATGCAAGCGCTTTCCCCTGACCCATAGCCGGCGGCCAGCCTCCGCCCGGTCTGGAATCACCCGGATCACTATCTCGTCTGGGGTCTTGCAGTCAAGCCACTCCAGTTTCCAACCCGGCTTGATGCCCAGTTGCCTGGAAATCGCCTTAGGTATGGAAACCATATTTTTCGTGGTAACTGTTGAAATCATGGAATGATTATAATCATGGATTTGTTGATAATCAATGCTATGAAGAAGGGCCCTGGTATTACCGCCCGGTTTGAATAGTATCCGCCAGCTTGTGCATAGGTACGAATGTAAATTCAAGACCTGCGACAGTGCGGGTATAGGGCAGGGCACTGTCGGATACCCCGACCAGGTTCATGCCCCCGCACGATTCCATCCACTTGGATTTGACCAAATGTAGGTGCACTCATACCTGGTCATAACCGTTAGTTGATCCCCAGGAGCCAGTCCACGAGCGGCTTCATCCGCAGGGCGTCGTCGGCGCACGCGGTGACCAGGTCGGGGTGCAGGATTGCTGCCGGTTCAAGGATTCTGGCCACGCCCATGCCGGAATAGCGCAGGAGGTCGGCGCGGGCATGGTCGGCGGCATAGTCCCTGGGGACTCGCTTGTACGCCGGTTCCTCGAAGCAGGGGAAGCCCTGGCTGTCCAGCTTGTCGAGTACCGCGACCAGCCTCCGGCCCGAGGCATCGTCGGCCGCCGAAGCGCGGTATCGGGCCAGCGTTTCCTTCGGGAAGACGTGCTGGCCGCCGTATAAGAAGCATCGGTCGGCGTCGACATGGAAGTAGAAGGCCGGCGATTCCACCTTCTTGCCTTCGCCCAGCCAGAAGATGATGCCCAGGTTTTCCTTGTACGGGCGCTTGTCGGGAGAAAAACGTATGTCGCGGTTGATGCGCATGAGTGAACCCGCCCCGTTGCGGCGCGTATCGAAGCGGATGTCCGGGTAGAGTCCGGACAGGCGATCGCCCAGGTCGGCTATGAAGGCCTCCGCGGGGTCGCGTAGCTCTGCCTCGTATTCGAAGCGGTGTTCTTTGAACCAGGCCCTGCCGTTGTTCAGCCCGAGTTCGCGAAAGAACTGCTGCCCGAGGGGTCCGAATCCCTTGAATGCCATGGCTCTGTCCTCCTGCGTCTTCGTCCGACTACCGACTGCTACCGACTTGAGCCTGCCTCAGCGTAGCACTCCCCTCCGGATGATGTCGACAAGCGCGTACAGCGGGGCGAACGTGATTTCAAGGCTGGCGATGGTGCGGGTATACGGTTCGACGATGTCCGATGCCACGACCAGGTTCATGTCGCCCGGGTGCAATGTCCTGAAGGCCAGGACACCCCGCGGCTCGAAGGAGTCGGCCTTCCATTTGACTTCAATGGCTACCGGTGCTTTGCCCCTTTCGGCCCATATAAAGTCGACTTCACGTTTCTGTTTGTCGCGCCAGGTCATGATATTGCGGCTTTGAAGTCGCGATATCAATTCATTCAGCACCAGGTGTTCCCAGAAAAATCCCTTGTCCTTTTGGCTTATCTCGTGCAGCCCTTGCGACCAAGCCACGAAACCCGTATCGAAACCGTACACCGTTGGGGTCGAGGTTATTTCAGTCGGCGATCCGCCATGGTACGGCCTGATGACATGCACGAGGTATGTCGATTCCAGAATTCCCAGGTAGTTCATGATGGTAGGCCGGCTTACCGAGCAGCCTGATGCAAAGGAAGCCGCCTCGAAGCGCCCGCCGCTCTGGGCCAGCAGGAGTTCGGCGAACTTGAGAAACGACGATCGACGTTCCAGGCGGAACAGCTCCATGATGTCCCTGGCCCAGAATGATTCCATCCACTCGGAGTAATCACGGTCGTCCCTGGTTTCCGTCAGGAAGAAACCAGGGAGGCCGCCGTTCAGGAATCGTCGCTGGCGGTCGGCATAACCGGGGAACATGTCGTCCGCTTCGCAGAGAGGAGTCAGCATGAGTTCGGTCTTGCGTCCTGTCAGAGTATCCCTGAATTTGGTGGAAGCTCCCAACGTTGAAGAACCAGTGGCGATGATCTTTAGGTCCGGGAAATGATCGGCTGCTATCTTGAGCAGCAGCGCTGGATCGTCCATGCGATGAATTTCATCAAGCACCACGATGCTATCCTGGACAGATTTAAGGAATGACTCAGGATCTTCCAGTTCATGCCTGACCGAGGGTAGCTCGCAGTCGAGATATCTGGCACCGGTCAGGCTCTTGCACAGCATGGTCTTGCCGGAGCGGCGGACACCTGAAAGCCATATGATGCTTCGCTTTTTCCAGAGCCTCTGGATTTCCTGTTCCAACCAAGTACGTTTGATCATCTGTATAGTGTAACGTTGAAGTTGACCAAACGCAAGTGTACTTACGTTTGGTTATAACCAAACGCAGGTAGGAAGCCCATCGGCATTTACTGTTGCAACTATATAAGATTCCGGAATCAGCTCAGCAGTTCCTGCGTTAGCAAATCATCTGGAATTTCATTGAAGTGACCATCGCGGTGGACCAAGGTCGCGTCAAGGAGGCTGGCTCCCGCCGCGGTGAAGGCGTCGACGAGGGGAATCCGGGAAGCGCATGCGCAGCCAAGTTCAAATGCCCGAACCGAAAGTGCTGTGTCCACCGGAATGACACTCGTGGCAAGGTTCGCGTACGCCAAGGCGACTGAACGCGCCGTGTCCACGTCTTCGCCTAGGTTGAGGAGCTTTCTGGCCATTTCCGCTATCGATACGGCCACGATGGATACCGTTGCGGTATCGTCCTCAAGGATGGTCTGTACCCGACCGCAACCAGCTTCCCGGCGGTAATGGGCCAGGAGAGCCGAAGTATCCAGAACGAACGTGCTCATTGCTCGGCTTCCCGCTCGGCGTCCAGCTCTGTTACCGAATCGCGGCCAGGCGCAAGGTTTTTTCCCCTGCCCAAGAGCCTGCGCCCAGCTTCGGCCCGGTCGGGAATTACTCGGACCACTATTTCGTCAGGAGTTTTGCTTTCAATCCAATCCAGCTTCCAGCCTGGTTTTATGCCCAACTGCCTGGAGATTGCTTGCGGGATGGAAACCATATTTTTCGTGGTAACTGTAGATATCATGGAATAACAATAATCATGGATATATAGATTGTCAATGATACGAAGAAAATACCCGGTTATAACGTCCGGTTCCTAGAGTATGGACCAGTAAGCCATACGATGCTTCGCTTTTTCCACCATGCATCATTGACGAAGCGCGGGTATAGTTCATCTCGAAGGCATCCCAGAGGAAATTTATATATTCCTGCTCTGTCGAAGTCTTGTAGGAGAGTGGCAGATAATTGGCGAGTTCGGAGGATTCTTGCATTACAGATCATCGCTCCTGGCTACGCCACCGCTTTACTATGGCGTCTACGTCGAGGTCCGTCGGGCCATCTCTCCACTTTGTGTAGAAGTCGATGTCATCACTGTTGGGCGTCGGGTTCGGTTTGTCGAACTGCAGCCGCGTTGGAAGTGGGACGGCCTCCCCGAGGACCAATGCTTCGCCTCGTCCCAAGCCGGCAAGAACGCTGACCAAGTCTCCCTCGCTCTCTGGAACAAGGCTACGGACGTAGGCTTGATCGTCAGGATTCGTGATCCTTAGACAGATGAACGTCCCGCATTGGGCTAGGACCGTTTCAGAGACTTCGTGGGGTCGCTGGCTTACCACCGCCAAGCCAACGCCATACTTGCGCCCCTCCTTCGCGATGCGCTCCATTGACTTTCGAGAACCCGCGAATTGGCTTTCACTCGCGTGAGGAATGTAGGCGTGCGCTTCCTCGCATATCAGGAGAATGGGGAATTCGCGGTACTTGGGGTTCCAATAGTTGAACTCGAACGCCAAGCGGCCTATCTGCGCGGCGACCGTGGGGCGCACGTCGAACGGAACTGAAGACAGGTCGATCACTGTAACCGCCGCCTTGGGTGTTCCGAGTCCGACGAAGTCCCGAAGCAACAACGAAAGGGACGCCGAGTCTTTGCGAACCTTCGGCTTCAACAGGAAGTCGTACCGAACATCATTTAGCTTGCTATCCAGTCGCATGAGAAAATTATCGAACTTCCCGGTCAGCGTACCGGTAATAAGCTTGCCAGAACTACCCATAACCTGGCCGTTCATCGACTCGATTTCAGCTCGTAAGGCAGCAAGGTCAAAGAACACGGGCGTATCCAGTGTTGTCCTTGGCAATCCCAACGTCGTGCCTTCGGCGGTGCGCAGACGACCAAGAACATCTCTGAATGCAGCAACTTGGTTGTGAGCGCTAAAGTCCGTGTTGTCGATGAACAAGTCGCAGAGTTCTGCGTATGTCATCAGCCAGTACGGAATCTCAAGTTCGCGAGCGTCAACATGTCGGACAATTGCGTCCTCAAAGGCGTAATGCCTGGTTCCGTCCGCCCGCTTCCAGCAATACTCTCCGTGCAAATCCAAGATTATGATGTGGGCGCGAGGCATAACGGCGACCGTGCGCTGGACCAAAGCAGCCACGGTCCAGGACTTGCCCGATCCGGTTTGTCCAAGAATCGCAAAGTGGCGCCCGAATAGATTTGAGGGCTCGAGACAAACTTTGAGCGACGGATGAGTCGCCACCGTCCCCACGGAAAAACCCTTCGACTGGAAGCGTTCGAACATTTTGGCAATGTCCGTGGAGCCGACCGCGTGAACTTCGGCCCCGGTTGTCGGATACCTGCCAACCCCTCGGTCAAACTGCCCATCGGAGCGAATCGAACCGATGGGCGTAAGTCGCGCGATCCGTTTAGCGAACGACAATCGCGCAGTGTCTTCGCCTGGCGTCTCGATCGTCGGCGCGGCAATCACCTCTTGCTCGGTCATGCGAGTCACGATGGCAATGATGTTCACATCGTTCTGCCGAATGGCGACGTATGAGCCTATCTGACCTACAAGAATGTCCTCGTCACCAATCGTGACAGTTGGCGCGCGGCCCTGATCGTCTTCTACAAGAGTGGCCATTAGCATGTTCGCCTGAACATCGATGATGTATCCGATTACTGTGTTGGAAGATTCCGTCATTGGTCATACCTCCTTGGCGAGACGCTCAAAGCTTCAAAGGTCGGCATGACCCGGCCCTGTTACACCTTTCAGCGAGCACTGTGATTCGGTCACTACGATAACGTTTGGCTTGGGACTCCATCGAGTCCATGAGGGCGTACCAAGCTCTTTGGTGAAGATCAATACCGTGAAGTCGGTTCGGGCAAGAGCAGCTTCTATGACCGCGTTGACGTGCTCATCGGAAAACCCGTACCCAATGCATACGAGCCTGTTGATTGGCGCGGCGTTGTGCGCCAAGCAACCGCGGAAAATAGACCAGAGCGTGGAATATGGCGGGTACATCGTATCCGCCGCCTTCCTGCGTTGCGGTGGAAGCATAAGCCTCTTTGTGTCGACCGGCGGTTCTGCGTCGAATCCACATCTGCGAACACCGTTGGTCGAACATTCGTACCAACCTAGCGATCCGTGAAGCTTCAGAAGGTGGATCGGCTTGACGGTCTCGTCGAACTGCTTACCCTTGTGCGTCCCACGGATTCGTCCAATTCGTTCTTCGAATACTGCGGGATCGAAGTACGAATGCTCTGCGCCGAGATAGCCGTCGATAACACGCACGTGAACAAGTGCAGCCGCCCGCTCGATGAGCGGGTCGTAGTTGAGGCTGAAAACTTTGACATTCGGGTTCGCGTGTTGCGCGATGCGGCGAACAAACTCGCTGTGCAGATCGAGCGACGGATTCCTGGGCATGAAGAGTTCCGCCAGCGCGGCCGTAACCAGGTGTCGGTACGGCGTATCGTTTGCCCCGCCGTCATCCAAGAGGTCCAAGGCGTGCTCAAGCCCATTCGCGCCGCCATCAAGCTTTGCCTGAATGTCATCTCGCTTCGCTGCATCCGTGATCGAACCTTTGATGAGGTCCCACAGTTGGAACGCGAGTGGGTAGCCATTCCCGTTGAGGTACGAGGAACCTGCTCCAAGGAGATAGCCGACGCGCTGCGACTTAAGTTGTTGGGCTACCTTTGCCTCAAGCTCTGTCGTGAAGTCGGATGCCGCGACCATGTCTCACGTCTCCCCAATTGCCGGATCATCCTCGCCCCAGACGCGTGCGAGGGTAGCCTGGATCTTTTTCTCGAAACGGGCGATCAGTTCGCGGTTGGCGGCGACTAGCGCCTGCTCGGCTTCGATCTCCGCCACGATCGCGCGCTGTGTGGTGACATCGTCGGGGATCGGAATCGGGATTCTGTTCAGCGCCTCTTGGTTGACCTTCGGCTGAGCTGCACCAGTGACAAACTCCTCAATGGAAATGGAGTTGAGGTAGACCTCCACGAACTTCTGCGTCGCCGATTCTGCGAATTTCAAAACGTGAGCATGATTGTTGACCCAGCATTTTCCTGAGACGGAAAAGGCAATCGGAGTCGAGCGTGCTAGTAGGTTTGCACCATCTTCTGAAATAAGAGTAAGCGTCAATTTCACCCCGTCTTGACAGGTTTCAGGACTGATGGATCCAATTTGTATGGTAGCAGGTCTTCAAC
>PGXR01000063.1 GCA_002839245.1 Spirochaetae bacterium HGW-Spirochaetae-7
ACGATGGCGTGACAGAGGGCGTCGCCGTCGGAATGACCGAGCTCGCCGAGTTCCGACGGGACGACGACGCCCCCGAGCACGAGCGGCTTTCCTGGTACGAGCCGATGGATATCCCAGCCCTGGCCGATGCGGGCGCTCATGGAAGGTCCTGAGGGAAAGTTATCTTGATATTCTCGCGTTCGCCGTCAATGACGACTACGGCCCCGCCCGCCATCGCCCATACCTCGGCGTCGTCAGTCGCCCCCGATGCGGAAGCGCCCGCGGTCAGGTAGGCGGCGAGCAGGCCGCGGTACTGGAAGCCCTGCGGGGTCTGGGCCGCCCTGAGCGCCGACCGGGACAGGTGCTCGACCACGGCGCCGCCTGAGCCGACACGCTTGACGGTATCGGATATGGGGGTTCCAGGTACGCAGGCGCCGCAGCGGGCAGCCTCGGCGAGCACGCGGCGGACCAAGGCGGGGCTCGCCCATGGCCTGGCCGCGTCGTGAACCAGCACCAGTTCGGGGTCTACGCCGCGCAGGGCAAGGAGGCCGGCCTTGACACTGTCCGACCGCTGTTCGCCACCGTCGGCGAACAGGAGCCTGGGGCCGGCTCGCGACACGAGGCTCTCCCCGAGCGCCGCTTTGGCCTCTTCCGTACCACCAGCCGGAACGACGACCACGACCGCCGCGCAGTCGCCCATGCCGAGGAAAAGCTTGACTGAATGGGATAGTACCGGGAGGCCGTCGAGGAGTCGGTACTCCTTCTTGTCGCCGCCGAAGCGGAGGCTCCTCCCGGCGGCCGCCACGACCGCCGCGAACCTCATGCCCTAGCCTTCCAGCCGCGCTCGGATCAGTTCCGAAATCTCGTCCTTGGTCTTGCCAAGCGAGAACGACACTTCATCCTGCAGCAGGTTGAGGGCGGAGTCATAGAGCTTGCGCTCCAGGATCGGCAGTTCCTTTATCTTGGAGCGGTGGTAGAGCGAGCGGACAACGCTGGCGATGTCCATCACCGATCCTTTCTTGAGGAGGTCAAGGTTCATCTGGTAGCGCAGCTTCCAGTCCGACGGTATGGGCGCATACTCCTCGGAGATGAACTCCAGGGCGCGCTCGGCCTCGTTCATAGGCACGATGGGCCTGATTCCCAGCTCGCGGGCCTTGTCCACCGGGACCATGACGGTCATGTCGGAGAACTCGAGGTAGATGGTGTAGTAGAGGACGCTCGTTTCCTTGAAGCGTTTTTCCTGGATCTCGACGATCCGTCCTACGCCTTGGCTTGGATATACGATACGCTGGTCTACGCCGAATTCAGTGGTTTGGGGCATGCTCATACAGCTTTCTATACTACTCGCAAGGACCGATAAAGTCAAACCGGGCAAGGCGCATGGACGCGCGGCAGGGATGGCGCGCCCTGGAGTGGCCCGTCCGCCAGGACGGGTACGTCAAGGATGACGACAGCGCGCTTTCTAATACCATTCCCTATACTCGAACGCGCTTAGCGCGTACGACGAAACAGCTCCCACATCAGTATCGCCCCGGCAGCGCCTACGTTCAGGGAGTCGACGCCTCCGGCCATCGGGACGACGACGCTCGCATCGCAGGCGGCGACTAGGTCCCGGGGAAGCCCCCATCCTTCGTTGCCGACGACAAGGGTCACCGACCTGCCTGCCGCCATGGCCGCGACGGCTGCCGGCTCGACGGCGCCGGGAACGAGGGCCGCCGCGACGAGGAGGTTGCCGCCCTTGCCACGGGAAAGCGGCAATTCATCCGCCCCCGACAGCGGTACGACGGGGATGCCGAGCGCGCAGGCCATGGAGGACCGCAACGACTTGCGGCCATAAGGATCGGCGCAGCCGGGTCCGAGGCAGACCCGCGACGCTCCCAGGGCCGAAGCGCTCCTGATCAAGGCGCCCAGGTTGTCCGGGTCGGTCACGTTCCACAGTACGAGCGCAGGCCCCTCAGGCAGCGCTTCCGGTTCGGGCGGCAGGGGCCTGTCAGCCAGCGCCAGGGCTCCCCGGTGGAACGCGAAGAGGACGAGGTTCTCCATCTCGGCACGGCCAAGCGCGCCGACGGTAAAGGTCCCGCAGGATATCCTGCGCCATTCGTCCTCGTCGGCAGGAACGCAGAGCAGCGCCCTGACGCAGACTCCGCAGGACAAGGCCTTCTCGATGACGATGCGGCCTTCCAGCACGATGAGGCCGGCTCGTTTGTAATCACGGTCGCGGAGGCCGGCAAAGGCCGACAGAGGGTCTGAAGGGACGATCATGGGAGCCAGTATACCGTAAGTCGGACTGGCCTTGCACTTGCTCCTCATCGGCTATGCCAGTATGTTTGAAAGCGACTATGCCGGACGGAGGTCAGATGAAATACGACGGAATAGGCCGCCACGCGGCGCTGTTCAACGAATATGCGGAATTGCGCGTCCAGGAAAACAAGACAATGAGGATAAGCCTCTTGAACGGCGACGTGGTCGGGAACTCGCGCGGAGTCCAGGCGGGCGTCTCGGCGAGGGCTTTCAAGGACGGCGTCTGGGGCTTCGCCTCATCGCCGGAAGCAGCCGACGCATCGATACGAGCCACGGTGGAGCGCGCGGTCGGCAACGCAAGGTTCCTTGCGTCGAAGCGCGCCGCGTCCGACGTACTGGTCAACGGCCCGCTGCCGTCCCGCCCCGGCAGGACGGACATGAACCTGGCCACGACGAAGCCCAGGCTCGACCAGAAGAGTCTCATAGAGTTCATACGCACGATAGACGCATACTGCGCCAAGTACTACCCCGGACTGTCTTCACGCTCGGTTTCGCTGTCGTGCCTGGACATGGAAAAAACCTTGCTCACCGCCGACGGAGCCGACGCGTACTCGCTCGTGCCGAGGACCATCCTTGCGGTATCGATGACCGTCGATGCCGACGGGGAGCCGGTCGACCTGTACGAGGTCTACGGTGGCCGGGGCCAGTTCGAGGACGTCTTCGACGACCCGTCCCTGCTTTTCCCAAACATCGACGCGCTCGCGGACAACCTCGCCCGAAAGTCCAAGGGCGTCTACGCCAAGCCAGGCACCCACGACGTGGTCCTGGACTCCGACCTCGCGGGCATCCTGGCGCACGAGGCGATCGGCCACACGGTCGAGGCGGACGGAGTCCTGGGCGGCTCGGTCGCTGCCGACGCGATGGACCGGGTCGTCGCAAGCCCCCTCGTCACCCTGGTCGATTTCGCAAACACGGCGCTCGGGCAGCCCTGCCCCGTCCCGCTGTGGACCGACGACGAAGGCACCGAGGCCAGGGACGCGGTGCTGATAGAGCGGGGCGTGCTCCGCTCGTACATGCACAACAAGGAATCCGCGGCCCATTTCGGCGTAGCGCCTACCGGGAACGCCCGCGCCTATGGCTTCTACGACGAGCCGCTGATCAGGATGAGGAACACCGCCATCCTGCCTGGCTCATCCAGGCTGGCCGACATGCTGGCCGGGGTCGACGACGGCTACTACCTGCTTCGATCGTCCAACGGCCAGGCCGACGCGACGAGCGAGTTCATGTTCGGCGTCGTCATGGGCTTCGAGATAAAGGGGGGCAAGATCGGGGACGCCCTGCGGGACACGACGATATCCGGCGTCGCCTTCGACATGCTCAAGACCGTCACCGCCGTTTCAGGGGACATGAGCTGGTCGTGCGGCGGCATGTGCGGCAAGAAACAGTCGATACCGGTTGGCATGGGCGGCCCGGCCATCAGCTGCCGAGTCAACGTGGGGGGACGAGCGTGATGACCGAATTCAACGGGATGGAACTGACGAGGAAGGCCGTCGACGCCATGAAAGCCGCCGGAGCCGACAAGGCCCAGGCCGGCGTGTCACGCGGCGAACAGAGCGAGCTGAACGTCGACGCGGGGCGCATGAGCCTCTACCGAACCACGGTCAACGTATCGCTGGGGCTGACCGCTCATACCGGAGGCCGCAAGGGTTCGATATCGATCAACCGCTACGACGACGACTCGATCAGGCAGGCCGCCCTCGAGGCCCTCGCCATGGCCCGATCGAGCGAACCCGATCCCGCCAACGACATATCGCCCGGCCGCCCCCTGGAGCGCTTCGAGTCGGGGCAAGCCAGGCCCGACGATGCGGCGATGTACGACCGCCTCCGCGAGTTCATCGACTGGGCCCGTTCGACCTACCCGAAGACGAAGCTCGAGCAATGCGTGCTCCACTTCAACCGCGGCGAATCCTTCTACGCCAATTCAAACGGCGCGGAATTCGAGGACCACTCCGGCCTGTACAGCTTTTTCGCGATGTTCACGAGCAAGAACGGCATCGACACCTCGAGCTTCAACTACTCGGGCGCCGCGCACCGAACCCTCGCCCTCGCCCTCAAGGACTGGGGCACCATCGACCTCCTGATGGGGCAGTCGGCAGAGCAGACAAAAGTCTCGCCGGTGTCCGGTGCGTTCTCGGGTGACATCCTGCTCACCCCCGACTGCCTCGGCGACTTCGTGGGTTATGTCGACGGCGTCTACCTCGGCGACTACGCGATGATAACAGGCAACTCCCCGTGGAAGGACCGCCTCGGCGAGGCGGTCGTCTCGCCACTGCTCACCGTCCGCTCCGAACCGGACGGCCCCGCCATCGAGGCGGGTTATCCGTACACCGGCGACGGTTTCCGCGCCGAAAACTGCCCCATCATAGAGAAAGGCGTTCTGAAAAACTTCTCGCTCGGGCTCTACGGCTCGAACAAGACGGGCAAGCCACGCTGTCCATCCGGCGGCGGCGCCATCGTCGTCGAGCCGGGCGACGAGAGCCTTGACGCCATGATTCGCGACGTCAAGCGCGGCATACTCCTGGCGCGCTTCTCGGGCGGCTCGCCATCAGACAACGGCGATTTCTCAGGAGTGGCAAAAAACTCGTACTTGATAGAGAATGGCAAGATAGTGCGCCCGGTTGGCGAGACGATGATTGCGGGCAACGTGGCCGAGCTGTTCAAGGCCGTCCGCGCCATCTCCCGCGAGCGGATAGACTACGGCTCGGCGATATTGCCTTGGCTTCTCGCCGGAGGCGTATCGATCTCAGGCAAGTAACGGCTTTTCCGTCCCAAGCCTAGGCTGTCCTGGGCTGGGAGAGCTCGAAGTCCATGCGCTTGAGTTTCCTGCGGAAATTGGAGGAGGCGTCGTCGAGGATCCCTCGCAGGTAATCGATCTGGCGACCCATGGCCTCGTCGCATAGGTCCTTGTCGATGCCGTAGCGCATCGCGAAATGGCTGCGGACGAAAGCCCTGACACCTCCCAGCTTGCCGTCGAGCCTGTCCATGGTCATCTCGTAGAAGCCCATCGTCTTCCTGAGCATGTCAAACTCCGTATCGTAGCCTGAGAATCCTGCTTCCTTGAATTCGTAGTAGAGGAAAAGGAGCTTCTCGAGGTAGGCGCGGTCCGACATCTGTCCGACCAGGTCGGCGCTCGCCAGAACCCTGCCCGCTTCCTTTTCCTGTTCGTCGGCCCAGGCCTGCTCGTCGTATTCACCCTTGAGGCCGGTCGCCTGGATGATGCGGGCGACGCGGTCGCCTTCGGCTCCGAAGCGCGGAGCCTGCGCCCTGGCGAAAGCCGAAGAACGCTCGACGTGGACCGCGGTGAAACGGGCGCCGGTGCCCCCCTCCTCCTCGACCGTCCGGATGTAACCGACGTCGTGGCATGCCGCGGCGATGAACAGGTCCCTGGCCAGCGAAGCGGGAAAGGACCCCCGTTCGATGAAGATGCCGTCGGCTATTCGCGCCGTCGTCAGAAGCACGGCCATCGTATGGCGTATATCGTGATAGCCGGTGTCGCAGGCCCGGTAGCCGGGGAAACTGCCGGCGAACAGGTCGATTATGGCGTCAGCGGCGGCTCGGACGGGTACCCAGTCGGCGTCGTCGTACCAATATTTGAAGATGCGCCCGGCCTCGGCGAGAACCGCTTCCGGATCGTCCCCGTCCACGAGCCTCGCCAGCTGTACAGAATCGGGGTCGCCCATCGCAGTCTTCCTCTCCATGCCAGTTCTCGATTCAGTTCTGGCTCTTCAAGATATCACGCATGCATGGTGTTGACATGAATAATGGCTGGAATTCCATCCGGGCAGCTACCGCCCGGAAAAACCTCGATCACGGCTCGGCAGATTCCGTCCTGTCCTTGCCGAGGCGCTTGGCCAGGAGCAGCGCCTCGTCGGCCCTGCCCACGAGGGAATAGAAGTTTTCATCCGGGCGGCGGGTGGCGACGCCGGCGCTCAGCGTAACTTGCCCGCAACCTTCGCTCCCGCACAGCGCCATAGCCGAAGCCCTGAATTTCTCGGCTGCGTTTATGGCGCCATCGATGTCGCAGTTGGCGAGCAGGGCGATGAATTCCTCTCCGCCCCATCGGCAAAGCGGATCGCTCTGCCGCAAACCTGACTGGCCGCCGGCGACCACGAGCCCGAGCACCTTGTCCCCCGCGTGATGCCCCCGCTCGTCGTTGATGCGCTTGAAGTCGTCGATGTCGAGCATCACTATGGACAGCGGGCTGCCCGAGCGAGTGGCTTCCTTGACGGCATGCTCGCAGAGAACGCCGAAGGACATGCGGTTGAGCGCGCCGGTCAACTGGTCGTATGATGCGGTGCGCTCGAGCCTGGACTGATATCGGTCTATCGTCATCGCGGTGATAAGGATGACGATGAAGACGATCAGCGTGAACACGGCGAGGTTGAGCCACAATGCCCTGCTCGCGCTCGTCAACACGGTGTCCTCGGTGCGCTCGACGAAAAGGAACCAGCCGATCTCCGGCAACTGCTTGACCAGGAGCAGGCGCTCGCTGCCGTTGCGACGATACCGGAACGAGCCGCCACCGGCCGAAATGGCTGCCTTTGCGACCGCGTGCAGGGCCGGGTCATCGTGCACCCTGGGTGCAGGCTCTACACCGTATGGCGCGCCGATGAGGATGTTGCCGTCCTGATCCACAAAATAGGCCGCAGTATCGCGATCGAGCCGCAGCGATTCCACGATGGCGTTCATTCTGGCCACCGAAATGCCGACGCCCGCGGCTCCAAGGTACGCGCCGGAAGAGTCGAGGACGCGGTAATTGATGAAGACGGTCATGGCGTCGCCGTGCGCCATGTCGGGATCAAGGTTAATCTCGTACGGCTCGGCCATCGCCCTGACGCGGTAATACCACTCGTCGCGGGCATCTTCCCGGCTTATAAGCTTGAGGATACCCTTGGGCTCGTAGTACCGCTTCGTGCCGTCCGAAACGAAGAAGGCCGTGAACATGCCATAGCGGGACTGTATCTCCGACAGGTACTTGAGGATGGCGCCGACATCAGCTTCCCCGCGGGAAATCCAGTCATGGAGGAACGTGTCGCTGGCCATCATCGACGAGACGAATATCGGTTCGAGCAATTCCTTCTGCAAGCTGGAATATACGTACTCCGCGGCGGTCGGCAACGAGTTCCGCTCTATCGAAAGCCGTATTGAATCCCTCGACGCGAAAAACGCGAACAGGCTCGTCCCGACGAAGCCCGCGACCAGCAACACCGTTATCGTGCCGATCAGGCGTCCTTTTTCTCCGATGCCCGTCCGTGGTAATTCTTCCATACGCGTTATTCTTGTCCATCAGGCCCGGTTTCGCAATACCCGCCAGGAGCGGGCACCCGGCGGATACTTTGCTTATCGTCCGCTCCGTTATTCCGATACTTGAAGATATGGAAACACATCGCGGATCCGGTACCTTTTCGATATACATGGCAGCCGCCGGCGGCGCCCTGGGAATCGTTGCAGGCATGGCCGGCGCCTTCGCTGGAATCGTGCCGGCCATCCTCGCGGCGGCCATCGCGGCCGGCGTGCTCGGTTTTTTCGGTAAATCGATCGGCGCCGCGTCTGGCAAGCGGGCCTCTGTCTCGCGGTCCGCGACCGGCAGCGCGGTGCCTGCCGCCGACATCCCGCTCGACCGCATCGATGCGTTGACCGGGCTGGCAAACGCCAACGGGCTGGCCGCCTGGTTCTCGGAAAAGGCGGGACGACTGTCGGAAGACGGCAAGGGAATCTTCGTCCTCCTGGCAGACCTCGACAAGGCGGAGGAGATGGAGCGATTGCGCGGCAAGGATACGGCCGAAGCCGTGATCAAGGAGGTCGCCAAGCGCGTCTCCGGCTTTGCCGGCTCCGACGGCATTGCGGCACGGACCGGCGACGAGTTCGTCGCGGTGGCCGCGGTCGTGCCCGCCAGGGCCCTGGAGATCGCGGAGGAAAGCGCCGGAAAGCTAGCCGAGATAATCTGCCGCCCGGTGGATATCGGAGGAGGGACCATCTGGATCGGCGGCGCGGTAGGCGCAGCCGTCGGTTCGCCGCGCGACGGCGACGAGATACTCGCACGGGCCAGGGCGGCGCTGGGGAAAGCCCGCTCTCTCGGCCTCGGCCGCTTCTGGGTCGACGGACTGTCATAGCATCCAGCCGGAAAGTCGCCCGTCTGGACGATGGGGTGCGGACCGCGATACCTTCAGGGGATGAGTTCCAAACATTTCATAGGCTCGCAAATCCCGCTCGCTCTGGTGATTGTATGCATGGCCGCCTCGTGCGCCGCGGTACCGGCCCGGCGTGGCGAGGCAATAAAAGACCTGGGCGCCCAGGCATCGGCGCCTTTTGCCGCAGCCGGATTGCTCCTGGAAGCCACCCAGGCCAGGCGCATCCCCGCCAGGAAAACGCGCGCCATGATGGCGCTCGCCTCGCCGACCATACTCGGCAGCGCCATCGACATGGATATCCTGGACGCCGCGGGTTATCCCCGGTGGAGGTCCGAGAGGCGCGACACCCTCGCCGACATCTCCCGGGTACGGATCGCGTTCTCGGCAAGTCGCCCCGAAGGCGGAACGGAACGGCAATCCGGCATGCTGTTCCTGCCCGCGCCCGCGCCCGTGGCGGGAACCGGGCGCTCGCTGACGTGGATCGTTTTCCTCAAGGGCACCGAGCATCTGCGCGACGACGTGCCTTCGCGCGGCGGCGGCAACGAGCACTCTATCATGGAGCTCGCGGCATCCCTGGGCTACGCCGTCTGGGCGCCGGACTACGCGGGCATGGGAGACGGCCAGGGCGTGCAGGAATACTGCGTGCCCGATTCCATGGCGGCCTCGGCGCTCGACGGGCTTGCCGCCGCGCGGTCCTACCTGGCTACGCAGGCAGGCGACTACGGAGAATCCGGACGGCTGTCGCTGCTCGGTTATTCTCAGGGCGGATTCGCCGTGATGGCCACGCTTGCCGCGGCGAACGACGAACTCCCGCGGCTTTCCGGGCTCGAAATAGTCGCGGCGTATCCCATGGGCGCGCCGCTCAACCTGATGGTCGGAGTGCCCTTCCTGACCGCCGAACCGGAGCGCATCGACAGGCCCGATTACCAGATCCTCCTGATACTTGGCTGGGCGCGAGCTTACCCCGACGTGGTCAAGGTCGAGGAGATCCTCAAGCCGGAGATCATCGATCGAGCTCTCCCGTATTTCGACGGACGGCACGATGGCGACGAACTGTGCAGGATCATTGCAAGGACGGTCGGCAAGAAGACCGACGAGGTGCTCGATACCGACCTGTACCTTCCCGGCTACGTTTCCGCCATGAGGCAGTCGCCAGCAACGGTGCCGTATTTCCGCGTCCAGGACGGGACCAGGCTCGACCGCTGGAGCCCGCCCGCCGGATTGCCGATCATCCTAGCGGCGACACCATCGGACGAGCTTGTCCGCTTCGGCAACAGCCTGTCGGCCTACGAGTGGATGCGCGCATCCAATCCATCATGCGAAGTCATGCTCGTCAGGCTTGCCAGCTCGAGTCACGGCAGGGCCGCGGTCGAAGGCTTGCTCTATGCCTTGGTCGACCTTGACCGCAGGGAACGCGAAACGGGACTTTGATGAAGAAGGGAGCCTTCGATTGAAAACCATGCACCTGTCGACCGCCCTGACCGTGATGGCAATCGCGACGTCAATGCTGTCATGCGAGGCGAAGCCGTCCGGACCCGTCGAACACGGTCAGGCGCGGCAAACCATCGAGGCAACGCAGCCAGTTGGGTTCTCGATGGTAGAAGGTCCCGTTCCTGGCCAGGCGACGCCGTACGAAGGAGAGCTGGTGACTTACGCCCGGTGGAGGGACGCCTCCGGAGACAACCTGGTCATCCTCTCGAAATCCGGCAATCCGGCCAGTCAACTGCACATCCTCCAGTACAGGGGCACCGAAGCGACTCCGTACCGTGAGTTCACCGATGGCACCGGAAGTTGCGGATCCGGAGGCACGGCGGGGTTCCATGGCGACGGGATATGGACGGGCGACGCCGACCAGGACGGCTACGGTGAAGCCATGGTGCTGTACCATGTCGACTGCGCTCCAGGTTCCAGTCCCATGCGGCTCGAGCTGGTTGTCCTGGACATGCCGGATACGATGGCGATCCATGGGGCGACGAGGTTGGATCCGATCTCCGGAACGCGCGTTCCACCGGCGACGCTTCCCGACGAGCGCTTCCTCGCGGCTCCCGAACCGGTCAGGACCGAAGCGCTGGAGCTATGGAACGAGGCGCAGTTCGATCTTGCCCAGCCTCCTTCCTGGCCGGGGTTCTTCGAGCACCGGCGTTTTGATGGGGCCGTGTTCCATGGCGACGAGCCATTCTGGTCGTTGACGGTACTGCCGCAATACATGCTGCTGTCGATGCCCGGCGAAGCGGAGCCCGCGGCGATACGCTATACGTCGATACGGTCTGCCGACGGTAGCCTTGTCATCGAAGGATCAGGCGAATTGGGAGGCTGGAGCCACGGATTCCGTGTCTCCCTGAAGGATGAGACGACCAAGGCTCCCGGTGGCGAGGAATTCCCCTTGTCGGCTACCATCGACTGGTCGGACGGCACGAGACTGCTGGGCTGGGGTTCCCTGGCGGAACGGCATTGAACAAAGCGACATCGGCCATACTTCCCCGCGGGAAGTGAAAGCGTCGGTGCTCCGGCTCGAGTCTTCACGGTATCGGCAGCGGAAAGCCGCCGAACGTGGCGCCAGGGAAGCGCCACATCGCAACAGGACGGCCGCAGGTCAAGCGGCTGCTGGAGGGTACCGTGTTGAACAACCTGAATTCAATCATCATCGAGGGCAATCTCGTCAGGGATCCGCTCCTCAAGGCGACGCCCAACGGCCACCAGGTGTGCACGTTCGCCGTAGCGTCGAACCGCTTTTACCGGCAGAACGACGAGACCGAAAAGGAAGTGTCGTTCTTCGAGGTGGAAACATGGTCCCGGCTCGCCGAGACGTGCGGCGAAACGCTCAAGAAGGGGCGAGGCGTGCGAGTAGTGGGCCGCCTGAAGCAGGATCGATGGGAGGACGCCGCGGGCAAGACCCAGACGAAGATCAAAATCGTTGCGGAGCATGTCGAGTTCAAGCCCGTTTTCAAGAAGGACGATACCGGGGCCATTGAGCCTGCGGTTACGGGGAACCAGGAACAGATCGAGGCTCCCCAGGCAGAAGCCGTTTTCTGAAACGCGGTCCGCTCCCGGGCACGAGTCTCAAGGCGCAGCCCGGGCGCACCGCACCAGGACCGATCACTCGTATACTTCTGAACCTGGCCTGTGCCAGTCGGTGCTCCTGAATCCGCCGCGACCGGGTCCGAATAGCGGAGGATCCTCATCCCCTATGCCTCCGCCAAGGGTCTCCTGGAGCTCCATCGTCGCCCAGCGCAGCGATGCGAGGACCTCTTCCTGTGCCTGGATCATCCTGCCCGAAGGCCCGGAGACGCTCAGCGCCCCGCTGAAACCGTAGCGGGGCAAATCCAGCGGCATTGCGTAACATATCAACCCGGGCTCGAGTTCCTCGTCGTCAACGGCCCATCCCCTGCGAACCGTGCGCTCAATCTCTTCAGCCAATTTTCCGGGGTCGGTGATGGTCTTTGGCGCGACGGCCGCCAGGTGCGTCTCGGCCAGGTATTGTGCACGCAGCGCGGCAGGTAGCCGGGAAAGGATGCACTTGCCGCCGGCGGTACAGTACAAGGGCAGACGGTCGCCGGGATTGGTGCGCAACCTGAGCGCGCGGCCGCCATCGGCCTTGGCCAGGTACATGAGGTCGGATCCGACTATCGCCGAAAGGTTGGCTGTCTCTCCAGTAGCCCGCGCCAGCTCCGCAAGTACCGGCTTGACCCGGCTCGTGATGTTTTCGGTGACGGGAACGCGGCTCGCCAGTTCCAGCAGGGCAAGGCCGAGCGTCCAGTCGCCGTCACGGCGCTCCACCACCCCCTTTTTTTCCATCGCGTTCAGGTAGCGCAACGCGGTAGCCTTGTCCCAGCCGGTATCCCTGGAGAGGCGCGCCAAGGAAGAACTGCCAGCACGGGACAGGTGAAACAGTAGGTCGAATGCCTTGATTGCCGACTCGCTCATATTTCCACATTTCTATGGTAAAAACAGATTTGGCATTATTTGAAACGCCAAAAATCAGGCTACATTCAGGTGCGAGTGCTTGTCAATCATTTTTTTCGATTGATTCTATGCGAAATAACAGGTTATACTATAAAAATAGTTTGACTTTTTATTGATGGTTTCATACCATGGCAAGTCACCTGAAACTGCATTTCATTGGGTGAAAATACACAAGGGGGAAATTCTTATGAAGAAGGCACTCGCAATTCTTACTGTCCTTTTCGTGCTCGCGGCCATAACCGGATGCGCGAAGGCGGGACCCAAGGTCGATTCCAATGTCGTCAAATTCGGAGTTTTCGAGCCCCTGACCGGCGCAAACGCGGCCGGCGGCGCCGAGGAACTCGACGGCATCAGGCTTGCCCAGGAACTCTACCCGACCGTCACTGTCAACGGCAAGGAATACAAGATCGAACTCGCCGTTGCCGACAACAAGTCCGACAAGGTCGAGGCAGCCAACGCCGGCCAGCGACTCGTCGACAGCGACAAGGTCCAGGTAGTGCTCGGCTCATGGGGTTCGGGCCTTTCGATGGCTGCCGGCCCGATCTTCAAGGACGCCAAGATCCCGGCGATCGGCCTCTCATGCACCAATCCGCTCGTCACCAGGGGCAACGATTTCTACTTCCGCGTATGCTTCCTCGATCCGTTCCAGGGCACCGTGATGGCCAACTACGCGTTCAAGGAAGTCAAGGCGCGCAAGGCCGTGATCATCCGTGAAGTATCCAACGACTATTCCGTAGGCCTGGCCAAGTTCTTCGTCGACAGCTTCAAGGCGCTGACGGGCGACGAAAATGCTATCCTCGCCGAGCTCAACTACAACACCAACGACCAGGACTTCTCGGCCCAGCTGACCCAGGTCAAGAGCCTGAAGCCGGACGTGATCTTCGCCC
>PGXR01000064.1 GCA_002839245.1 Spirochaetae bacterium HGW-Spirochaetae-7
GAACACGGAAGTTAAGCTCTCTAACGCCGATGGTACTGCCTTCGTGGTGGGAGAGTAGGTCGTCGCCGGGCTTTTTTTTATTCCGGGGCATCTGCTTTGTACGTCACTGCGTGCCGTTTGCCTTATGGAAGAATATTGTCGTGCGCGCTGGAAGCGCGCTGGGCATCGCGCCCCCGTTTGTGACCCCAGACGCGCCGAAGGCCGTTCAGGTTCACTGCGAAACAGGTGGAATATCCGGTTTTCCCTCTCGGGTTGTTGCCGATACTCCATAATATTCGTACAATTAAATCCCTGACAGGCGTTGTTGAGGCAGACAGCTCGTTTGCCCTGTCCAGACATTTCAAGGACGATGGGGCAAGCCGTTGCATGCAGTTATCATCCGGGGAACATGGCTTAACAGCGGGGAACTTTCTAGTTGACCGGGAACTGAAAGCGGACTGTGGGCGAAAGGGATTGGCATGAGTGATCGTCATTCGGACGCGTTCGTATTTTATGGGGCCACCGGCGACCTGGCTTTCAAGAAGATATTCCCGGCCCTCCAGAGTATGGTTAAGTCCGGCGTTCTCGACATGCCGGTAGTCGGCGTGGCGAGGAGGGGCTGGAGCCTCGAAAAGCTGCAAGCCCGCGCCCGCGACAGCATAGAGACTCAAGGTGGCGGCGTCGACGCGGTGGCGTTCCCCAAGCTGATGGGCCTGCTCCGCTATGTCGAAGGCGAGTATTCCGATCCCGAGACGTTCCAGTCCTTGCGACGAGCCTTGGGAAACGCGAAAAGCCCTCTTCAGTACATGGCCGTTCCCCAGGAACTCTTCGAGACGGTTTTCAGGCAATTGTACTCGGGTTCATGCGACGCGGGAGGGCGGCTCGTGCTTGAGAAGCCATTCGGGCACGACCTGGCTTCCGCCCGGCACCTCAATGCCTTGATGCACAGTTGCATCAAGGAAGAGGACATTTTCCGCATAGACCACTACCTCGGCAAGGAAGCGGTTCAGAACCTGGTATTCTTCCGCTTCGCCAACAGCTTCCTCGAGCCAATCTGGAACCGGCGCTACGTCGAAAGCGTCCAGATTACCATGGCCGAAGATTTCGGCGTCAAGGGACGGGGCAAGTTTTATGACGGTACCGGAGCGATCAGGGATGTAGTTCAGAATCACCTCCTCCAGGTGCTTTCCAACATAGCGATGGAACCGCCACCGCTATCCAGCGACTCCGAGACGCTCCGTGACGAGAAGGTGAAAGTACTCAAGTCCATAAAGCCACCGAGCCCCTGCGATGTCATCCGAGGACGTTTCAGGGGTTACCTCGACGAAGTCGGCGTATCTCCCGACTCCAGGACCGAGACCTACGCCGCCCTCCGGCTCGAGGTGGACAACTGGCGTTGGGAAGGCGTTCCTTTCTACATCAGGGCGGGCAAGTACATGCCCGTCACCCGCACCGAGGTGATCGTAAAGCTTCGGACGCCTCCGCCGGTCTTGCCGGGCTTGGTATTGTCGTCCAACTACGTACGCTTCCGCCTTAGTCCCGGTACCGTCATAGCGATGGGGGCGTCGGTGCGCGAGCCTGGCTTGTCCCAGCGCGGGCACGACCTAGAGCTTGTAGCCACGCATGAACACGAAGGGTCGGACCGCGACCCGTATGCCGAGATCCTGGGAGACGCCATCCGCGGTGAGACCTATCGCTTCGCCCGAATGGACTATGTTGAACAGGCCTGGCGCATCGTCGATCCATTGCTAGGCGACGCTCCTTTGCCTGATGATTACGAGGCCGGTTCGTGGGGACCACCCAGCGCTGCTGCAATGGTGCCTGGCGGATGGTTCGAGCCTCGAAGCGATGGATACGGTTCCCTTGAAGGATGATTCCGTGGCGTGCTACGATGCCGCCCGATGGGATATAGAATCTCCAGCGACAAGATCAATATATTTACTTATTTCATTTCGGTGATCGTACTGGGGTCGGCCTTGCTGTCCCTGCCATGCGCATGGACAGGCGAAGCAAGACTTTCGTACCTCGACGCTTTTTTCACGGCGACGAGCGCAGTGTGCGTGACAGGGCTCATCGTCGTGGACACCGCCATGTTCAGCCGATTCGGGCAGACCGTCATCCTCCTCCTGATACAGTTCGGCGGACTAGGTATAGTCACTTTCGCGACGCTGTACGTCGCCATCCCGAGGAGCAAGGTTTCGCTCGTCAACAGGGGCATCATCAAGGAGATGTACATCGACGAGGTAGAGTCCAATCCGCGGACAATAATCCGTGACATCCTGGCGATGACCATTTCGATCGAGTTCATCGGGTTCATGATCATCAGGCATCGGTTCAAGCGCCTGGGTATCGAGCAGTATGATTTCAGCGCTGCCTTCCATGCGATCTCCGCCTTCTGCAATGCCGGATTCTCGACGTTCAGCGACAGTCTCAATGGTTTCGTCGGCGATTGGGTTATCAACCTTGCGTTCATTATGCTGATCGTCCTTGGCGGACTTGGATTCGTGGTCGTTCAGGACGTAAGCCGGGTATTCATGCGGACGAAACGCAAGCTGAGCTACCACGCGAAGACAGTGCTGGCGATGACCGGAATACTGATCCTCGCCGGCATGGCGATCTTCTATATGCTCGAATACGACAAGGCGTATTCCGCCATGAGCGTGCCGGAGAAGCTGCTCGCGGCCTTGTTCCAGTCGGTTACGCCAAGGACGGCCGGTTTCGATACCGTTCCCCAGTCGGCGCTCAGCCTGCCTTCTGTCGCTTTGGTCATTTTTCTCATGTTCACCGGCGGATCGCCAGGTTCGACGGCAGGCGGCGTAAAGACAACGACCATCTTCATGGCAATCGCCTCGGCATTCAGGGGCTACGAGGAGGATGGCTCGATAGTTTACAGGGGCGGAGCGCTTTCGGCGGCTTCAGTCGCCAAAACCCTTTCGGTGCTGGCCAGGGCCATCATCATCATCGGCCTTTCCCTGCTCTTGCTCCTGGCGATTGAAGGCGGCAAATTCTCGTTCGGGGAAATATTTTTCGAAGTTGTTTCCGCTTTCGGCACCGTCGGTCTGTCCCGCGGCGTGACCGCGGACCTGGGGGCGGTTTCCAAGCTAGTCGTGATAGCGACGATGTTCATGGGCAGGGTGGGGTTGTTTGCTATGGCGATTAACCGGGGTTCCGACAGGGTGGAGCGTTTCGCTGAATTCCCGCGCGAGAGCCTTTTGATAGGCTAGGAGGATAGACCATGGGCAGGCAATACGTGATCGTCGGGCTTGGCAGCTTTGGGGTACGAGTCCTTGAAAAGCTGTCAGAGGCGACCGACCAGATCATCATCATCGACAAGGACAAGGCAATAATCGAGAAATACAAGGACCTCGCCTCCAAGTCGTTCATTGCGGACGCCCTGAACAAGCAGGCCCTGTCACGGATAATCCCCGAGGCGATAGACGTGGCCATCGTCGATGTCGGCGACAACATCGAGGTTGCCGTCATCGTCACGAACGCTCTCAAGAAAATCGGCGCGGGCAAGATCATCGTCCGCGCGGAGACCGAAGAGCGTGGTGAGATACTCGAGATTGTCGGGGCGACGATGATAGTCTACCCTGCCAAGGAAGCTGCCACCAAAATCGTACCCATGCTCGTTTCTAGTTCCCTGTTCTCGTTCATGGCGATAAGCCCGAGCCTGGTCCTGGCGGAGATACGGGCACCGGAACGGTACGTCGGTTCGACGCTGGTCGAGGCCAATTTCAGGCAGTCGAAGGGGATCAACGTCGTCGCCATCCGGAAGGAAGAAGGGGACGAATATGAGTACTTCGATCCCCGCTACCGCTTGCTGGCCGACGACGTCATGCTATGCGCTGGATCCGAGAAGGATGTCACCGCCTTTACCGGCGTTCGCATCACTGCCCGCAAGAACGTGATCGGCGAGATGCTCCGGGGGATATTCGGGAAGCCGAGACCAATAGGCGACAAGGTAGAACCGGTGAAGATTGAATGAGCGACGCACCGTCGCGGCAGGCTGAAATCGCCGGAGGCGCCATCGTTCTGATAGGCGCGTATATAGCTGCCCAGATGCTTTCAGACATCGGCAGCCTCAAGATAGCCACAGTAGCCGGTTGGGCAGTGGATGCCGGTACGTTCGTGTATCCCGTCACCTTCACGATCCGCGACATGATCCACAAGAGGCTCGGGAAAAAGGCCGCCCGCACGACGATACTGCTTGCAGCTGCCGTCAATGTCGTCATGGCGCTCTATTTCTGGCTAGTCAGCGTCCTGCCTCCCGATGCCGCCTGGACCGCATGGGAAGGCGCTTCGGTGACGATGAACGACGCCTTTGCGCGTGTGCTGACGCCTGCGTGGACCATAGTGTTGGCAAGCATCATCGCGGAAGTCCTCAGCGAACTGATCGACACGGAGGTATACCATCTGTGGACGACCAGGGTGACGACCCGCTTCCAGTGGATGCGGGTCCTTGCATCCAACGCTGCCAGCGTCCCGGTCGACAGCCTGGTATTCTCGTGGCTCGCTTTTGGCGTCGGTTTCGGCATGCCATCCGCCGAAGTGTGGCAGATATTCTGGTTCAACGTTATCGTCAAGGGTATCGTCACTCTGGCTAGCCTGCCGGCGATCTACCTGGTCCGGGACAATCCGGACGCCCGGCAATAGGCATACCGCCAGCTGGTAGCGGGACATGCGACATGGCATTGCGTACTTTCGATCAGATTGCCACCAACTCCATCCCGAAAACCTTTTCGAGCTTCTTGAGGGTCTTGAGGGTGGGATTGGATGTACCCGGATTTTCGAGCTTCTGGTAGACTTGGTACTTGACGCCGAGCTTGTCGGCTGCCTCGGTCAGGGTCATGCCGGAATCCTTTCTTCTCGCGCGAAGCCACAAGGCAAAAGCGACTCCGGGTCGTGGTTCGATCAATACTGTGCCTGCGCGAGTCGACGGCTTCGGCAAAACCAGTTTGCGATCCATGATTGATTCAAGGTATAACGACAAAGCATCGCTGGCCATCAGTAGCGCTTCGTCACGAGTTTTGCCAAAGGTGATGCATCCGGGCAAATCGGGAAAATCTACGTTGTGTACCTTGTCCGCCTGGTCGTAAGCAATGACTGCCGGGTAAGCAATTCTCATGATAGACCTGCCTCCTTGAGCAGCCTGCGCAACAGTCCATTCGGGAGATCGTGATTGGCATGGACTGGCACCGATAGCGTCATGTCGCCGTACTTCAGGATGTGGTGACTCGAAGAAATGCGATCCAGCTCCCAACCATGTTTTTCCAAAAGCTTCACCAGTTGTTTTCCGCTCACAATATATTACACCATCTAGGATGTAAAATCAATTCATCTCCTTCTGCTTCTTTTCACAGCTTCGGTCCTTCCATCAGCCCCGACTCGACCATGCTCAGGTACGATTCGTCGGAGAATATCAGGTGGTCGAGGAGCGGTATGCCCAGGATTTCGCCTGCCGACCGCAGGCGGTCGGTTATCTCCTTGTCTTCGGGCGAGGGGACGAGGCGGCCGCTCGGATGGTTGTGGGCGATGAATATGGCGCAGGCGCGGTCGGCGACGGCTTCCGAGAATATTTCACGGGGATGGACTATTGTCCTGTTGACGAGCCCGACGGTCACGACTCGAACCGCTATCACGTCGTGCGCTCCGTTGAGGGTGCAGCACAGGAAGCGCTCCTGCTTGTGGTCGTCGAAGTGCCTCACGAGTTGCCAGGCGTCCTCCGGGCAACTGACGCGGCGCTCCCTGACGCCGAAGAAGCGCCTGCCCAACTCCAGCGCGGCGACGATCCTGCAGGCCCTCGCGTGGCCCAAGCCCGGAACCCTGGCAAGTTCCCCGACCTCGGGGACGCCAGAACTGAAGTCGCAGGTCGACAGGACCTCCGCGGAAAGGACGCGGACCTCCTTGCTGCGCGAGCCGGTGCCCAGGATGGCGGCGACCAGCTCGAAGTCGGCGACCGCCGGCGTCCCCGATCGCGTCAGCCGCTCCCGTATGTCCGGCGACCCGTCCCAGCTCCCGGCCAGCCTCTCGTATATCGCATCGCGGGTGTTCATCGGCGCCTCCCTATGGCCTACGCGGGCCGGAGCCTCGCCGCTTTCGTCCTTGGAGTTGCCATCGCGATTTCTTTTGCCATGGTCGTTTGCTTCGTTATTGGATTTAGGCTATACTTCTTGAGGCATCCCGGACCTGCTATCAGGGGGTTCGGGCACGACGCGTTCCAGCGTCGTATCACGACTGAAGAGGAGAAGGCATGAAGAGCATTAAGGGTACCAAGACCGAAAAGAACCTGATGGCGGCCTTCGCCGGCGAGTCTCAGGCGAGAAACCGCTACACCTATTTCGCGAGCAAAGCGCGCGATGAGGGATACATCCAGATCGCGGCGATATTCGAAGAGACATCGAACCAGGAGAAGGAGCACGCGAAGCGGCTGTTCAAGTTCATGGAAGGCGGCACCATCACCATTACCGGCACTTTCCCTGCCGGTCCGGTGGGAACGACTTCCGAGAACCTGCTCGAGGCGGCAGGCGGCGAGAACTACGAGTGGAAAGAGATGTATCCAGGCTTTGCCAAGATTGCGAAGGAAGAAGGCCTCGACGCCATCGCTACCGTTTTCGAAGCCATTGCCGTAGCCGAGAAGCAGCATGCCAAGCGCTACGAGAATCTCAAGGCGAACATCGACAAGAAGGCCGCCTTCAAGCGCGACAAACCGGTCCTCTGGCGCTGCATCAACTGCGGTTACATCATCGAGGCAGCCGAGGCTCCCAAGGCCTGTCCGGCCTGCGCGCATCCGCAATCATATTTCGAGCTGCTCGGCGAGAATTGGTAAGGGGGGCATGATGACGAAGATTTCCCAGGTCTACAAGTGCGAACTGTGCGGCAATATCGTCGAGGTACTGCACTCGGGCGACGGCGAGCTTGTCTGCTGCGGCCAGCCGATGAAGCTGCTCGCCGAGAATACCACCGATGCCGCGAAAGAAAAGCATGTTCCCGTCATCGAGCGGATTGCCGATGGATGGCGCGTGACCGTCGGCGCTGTCGCCCATCCGATGGAAGACAAACATTTTATCGAGTGGATAGAGTTGCAGGCGGGTTCTGTATCGTATCGTGCCCAGCTCAAGCCTGGCGACAAGCCGGAGGCTACCTTCCACGTGACCGCGACGCATGTCACCGCGCGTGAGTACTGCAACCTGCACGGCCTCTGGAAGGCCCAGGCATAGGAAACAAGGAGATACAATGGCAAAGTACGTATGTGACGTCTGCGGGTACATCTACGATCCGTCGGTAGGCGATCCCGATGGCAAGGTCAAGGCCGGCACCGCTTTCGCCGACCTGCCCGAAGACTGGGTCTGCCCCATGTGCGGCGCTGGCAAGGACAGTTTCAGCCTGGCCTGACAGGATTCAAGCGCCCGCAGGAGGCCGCCGCCTTTCGGCGGCGCGCCGCCGAAAGGCGGCGATGCACTATCGAGGCCGGAATTCCGCAAGGCGGAACTTCCGGCTTTTTTTCCACTTGATGGAGGTAGAATGGTTTCAAGGGAAGACTTCATTTTCACGATAGGCTTCGACGGCGGCACCGCCATCGTCGACGGCAAGGCCAAGGCACAGTACGGAAAGCTCGGTACCAAGGCCCTGGCCGAGGCCGGGCTGTACCGGTCGGCCTTCGCATCCGCGGTGTTTTCTGGGTCACCCGACGACCTGCGCGACTTCGCAGCGGTATTCAACGCCAAAGCCGGAACATCGTACGCCACAGAGGCGGAGTTCAGCCGGCTCTTCGGAGTCAAGAAAGAGACGATCAAGCGGGTCATGGTGCTGTAAATTCGTGGCGGCGCTGCGCTATACTCCTGTACGAATCGCAAGGAGGCCACGATGAAGCGTTCGTTTTTCCTGACAGCCGCGGCGGCGATCGTCGCTTTCTCGGTGTCGTGCTCCGCTCTTGCCGCTCCGGCTAAAGAAGCGCCGGCGCCGGGGGATTCTTCGTCCCTTACGAGCGCGCCGTTGGCGACGGTCGCCCCGCCCGCTACCGGCTCGCCGCCGGCCGATGACGGAAAAGCTGCGGGTGTCACCTGCCGTAGGCAAGGAATCGTCGAAGTCAATGCCCGGCATCGCTGGTACAGGGGGCGCCGCGGGTTCTGCCGCACCCCGCGCCACGCCGAGCGCCTCCGGCCTCAAGGCCGGATTTTCCGACGACAACGCCCAGTTCAACTACTTCGTCGATTTCCTCCAGAAGTACGGCGAAGTTCCTCATTTCAAGTACGACATAAGCGAACGCCTGACGGTGCGCGTCGTAGATTCCGCGGGCAAGCCCGTAGCCAATGCCAAGATGTCGGCGTCGGCCGGCGGAAAGGTACTGGCATCGGGGCTGACCTATTCCGACGGCACCTGGCGATTGTATCCCGCGGCTCTTGGCACCAAGGCCGACAGGTTCGATGTCCGCGCCGAATTCGGCAGGATGTCAGCCCGGCTCGAGGTGCCCCGGGACGGTAACCGTCTCGTCGAACTGCGCCTGCAGGGGCAGCGTACCGTTCCGGCGCCGGTTCCGCTCGACGTCCTGTTCGTGATGGACACGACAGGCTCTATGGGCGAGGAAATAGAACGGCTCAAGTCGACTATAGAAATAATCTACGCCAACCTGGCCGAGCTGAAACCCAGGCCGCTTGTGCGTTTCGGCCTTGTGCTCTACAAGGACCGCGGCGACGAGTACATCACGGAAATCGTGCCGTTCACGAAAGACCTGGAGGCCTTCCAGGCGATGCTTGAACCGGTTGACGCGGACGGCGGCGGCGACGGCCCCGAAGACCTGGAATCGGCGCTCGACGACGCGGTGAACAAGATGGACTGGAACAAGGACGGCCTACGGCTGGCCTTCATCGTCACCGACGCCGAGGCGCACCTGGACTACAACAGGGAATACACCTATATCGATGCAGCGAACGACGCGCGGGCCAGGGCGATAAAGCTGCACACGATAGGTACCGGCGGACTGCCGCTCGAAGGCGAATACCTGCTCCGGCAGGTGGCCCAGCTCACTGACTCGAAGTACATCTTCCTGACGTACGGCGAAGGCGGCGAGGCCGAAGGCGGCAAGGAAGGTTCGGTGAGCCACCACAGCGGGTCGAACTTCCAGACCGACAAGCTCGAGGCGATAATCATACGTTTCGTACGGGAGGAAGTGGCCAACCTGTCCGATACGCCGCTGACAACGGGCGAGGATTATTTCAGCGCTCAGAAGATTGACGACGAGACGCGCGACCAGACCCTGGACAAGCTGTTCGCCGACGCCATAGGCAACCTGGCCGACTACTCGACCTATCTTGTCACCGCCGAAACTCCCTGCGCCGTCCTGCCCGTCTCGACTTCTGACCAGGGCCTCGGGCCGACCGCCGAATACTTCGGGGAGCGCCTGTCGATGGCCTCGGCCGAGGCCAGGCGCTGGAAGACGGTTGAGCGCAAGGATCTCCAGAAGATTCTGGCCGAGCTGGAACTGCAACTGTCGGGCCTTGCCGACGAGGGCAGTGCGGCCAAGGTGGGGCAGTTGCTGGGCGCGGACGTTCTGGTCGCGGCGACGCTCTACAAGCGCGCCGACCGTTACGAGATTTTCCTCAGGCTGGTAAGGGTGTCGACCGCCGAAGTCCTCGCGGTATCGCGTGCCAAGCTGGCGCTCGACCTTGGCCTGTAGGATGCCCCGACGGTCCACGCCGGGCGCCGCGCTTCGGGGCGGCGCCTGATGGCTATGGCGGCCAGGCAGCAGAAACCGGGCTACGAGTGCGCCGCCTGCGGGCATCGCGAAGCCAAGTGGCTGGGTCGATGCCCCCAGTGCGGAGAATGGAACACCCTGCACGAGAGCGCCGCTCCCGCGGCCGGCGGCAGGGCGACAAAGGCCGCCAGGTTCTCGGTGCCGCTCGCGGCCATCGACCCGGCGGAAGGCGCGCGTTCACCGTCGGGCCTTGCCGAGGTGGACAGGGTGCTCGGCGGCGGCATAATGCGCGGCTCCAGCGTCCTAGTTGGCGGCGAGCCTGGCATTGGCAAGAGCACGCTGCTGTTGCAGGTGGCTGCTCTGGCGGGAGTGGCCGGTAGGGTACTGTACATATCCGGCGAGGAAAGCGCGGCGCAGATACGGCTGCGAGCGGACAGGCTCGGGCTCAAGCGCGATGGCCTGGAAGTGCTCTGTACCAATGACCTTGCCGAGGCGTTGGCCGCGCTCGAGCGGGTCAAGCCCGTCCTGTTTTTCGTCGACTCGCTCCAGACGCTGTCCAGCGCCGAGGCCGGCGCGGTTCCCGGTACGGCCAACCAGGTGAAATACTGCGCGCTCGAGCTGTCGGAACTGGCCCGGGAAAAGGGCAGTTCGTGTTTCCTCGTCGCTCACGTCACCAAGGACGGTCTCATAGCCGGGCCCAAGGCGGCGGAGCACATCGTCGACGTGGTGCTGATGTTCGAGCAGACCGAGACGGACGTGCGTTTCCTGCGGTCCGCGAAGAACCGTTTCGGTTCGACCGACGAGGTGGGACTGTTCACCATGACCGAACGCGGGCTGGTGGAGCTGACCGACCCGTCGGCGGTTTTCCTCGTACGTCGGGAAACCGCGTCGCCGGCTGGGGTCGCCGTGGCGATCACCTGGGAAGGGACGCGCGCCCTGCTCGTAGAGATCCAGGCGCTGACCGTTCCCGGCAAAGCTTCCCTGTCGCGTGTCTACTCGGAACGAATCGAGCCCGCCCGCGTAGCCCGGGTCGCGGCGGTGCTTGAAAAGCACGTCGGCCTCAAGCTTTCCGATCATGACATCTACGTGAACGTGGCCGGGGGCATACGGCTGTCCGAGCCCGGGGTGGACCTGGCGCTGGCCGCGGCGATCTACTCAGCGCGGACGGGCCTGCCGCTGCCGACCGGAGTGGCGCTCGCCGGAGAGCTGTCCCTGGCGGGCGAGGCGAGAACCGTGCGCAAGATGCCGGGCCGTGCCAAGGCTGCGGCGGCCATGTCGTTCCGCCGCGTGCTGGGGCCGCAGGAGCCCCGCGCCTCCGGGAGCGGCCTGGAGCCGGGTGAAGCCTGGGAACAGGTCGGTTCCATAGCCGCGATGATACGCACCCTGTTCGGAAGCGCCGAAGCTTCGCGCTAGTCCATTGCTGGCAGCGAGAACCTGAACTTCGCGCCGACGCCTTCTTCTCCTTCAGCCGAGACCGATCCTCCATGTCGTCGGACTATCCTGTCGACTATGGCCAGGCCTATGCCCGTCCCTTCGAATTGCTCGCTGGAGTGGAGCCTCTGGAAAACCTTGAATAATCTATCCTTGTACTCGGGATTGAAGCCGGCGCCGTTGTCCTTGACGGTATAGACTGCCATTCCCGGTTCTACTGAACCGTCGACTTCGATCTTGGGTTCGGTCGTGGGCTTGGAATATTTGACGGCGTTCCCGAGGAGGTTGGCCCATACTTGCCGAATCAGTACGGGTGACCCGGTCGCGCGCGGCAAAGGTCCGAGGACGAAAGTCAGGTTTTTCCGCGGAGGCGATCCGGCGATCTCGTCGAAGGCAGCCTTGGCCATGGATTCCATGTCTATCTCTTCCTTGACCAATGATGTCCTGGTGACCTTGGAAAGGGCCAGGAGTGAGGCGATCAGGGCATTCATTTGCATGACGCCGTTTCGTATATTGGTCAGCAATCGAATTCCCCCGTCGCCGAGCATCGACGAATAGTCTTCCATCACCATGGTCGAGAAGCCGTCGATGGCGCGTAACGGAGCGCGAAGATCGTGGGAAATGGAATATGAAAATGCCTCGAGTTCCGTGTTGGCGAACTCGAGTTCCCTGGTGCGTTCCGTCACGCGCTGCTCGAGTTCCGCGTTGAGGCGAAGGATTTCGTTTTCCGCGCGTTTGCGTTCGGTGACGTCGCGGACATTGCACTGCATGACGTTACGATGGTTGACCTGGTATGTAGTGCTGGTGATTTCCATGTCGATCCGGCGACCGTCGATCGTGGTAAAATCGAGGGCCAAACTATGGACCTGTTCCTTGCGGGCTTGCTCCGGCAGCGAGGGCGTGATGGGGATGATCCCGTCGAGAAACGGGAAATCGGGGATTTCCCGGCCAAGATACTCTTCGTAATTGATACCCAGGAGCTTGACCATGAAAGGATTGACGTCGATGACCCTGCGGGTTTCGGGATCGATTATCAGGATGCCGTTTTGCGCGGTTTCGAAAAGCCTGCGGTACCTGATCTCGGAGGCACGCAGGGCTTCTTCCCTCATGTCCAGGTGTACCTTGATCCTCGATCGCAGGACGACAGGATCTACCGGCTTCTCGATGAAATCCACGGCCCCGGCCGCGAAACCCTTGAATTCTGCTTTCGACCTCTCGGTGGCGGTCATGAAGATCACCGGGATTGCCGAACCTTCCTCGTCCTCCTTGAGACGGCGGCAGGTTTCGAATCCGTCCATCACGGGCATCGATATGTCCAGCAGGATCAGGTCAGGATGCGGATCGGAACGGGCTATCTTCAGGGCAGTTTCTCCGCTCGTCGCGATCTTGACCCGGTATTTTTCTTTCAGGGCTTCCTCAAGCACGGCGATACAATCCGGGACGTCGTCGACCACGAGAATGGTTTTCATGGTTGCATCGCTCATGATGTTTTTTCCGTGTGATCATTGAAGGATTGGGCAATCCTGTCGAACTCTAGGGATATATCCATGAAGGCTTCCACTACCTCCGGATCGAATTGGGTTCCCGATCCTTCCCGTATCATTGAAAGGGCCTGCTCATGCGAAAACGCCTGCTTGTAGACCCGCTTGCTTATCAACGCGTCATACACGTCGGGAATGCCCATGAGCAAGGCGGAAATGGGGATCTCGTTCCCGGATAGCCCCTTCGGGTAGCCGCTGCCATCCCATCGCTCGTGGTGGTACAACGCTATCTCGCTGGAAAAGTGCAGGAATGACGTAGAGACGTGGAGCTGTCTTTCAGCAGCCAGTATCGCGTTGCCGCCGATGGTCGTGTGGGTCTTCATGATCTCGAATTCCTCGGCGCTGAGCTTGCCTGGTTTCATCAGTATGCAGTCCGGAATGCCCACCTTCCCGATATCGTGCAATGGAGCCGATTTATGCAACAGCTCGATCGTCTCCTCGGAAAGATAGCGCCTGAAACGCGGGAAGTCCCGTGCGCGGTACGCCAGGGCGCGTATGTATTTCTGGGTGCGCCTGATGTGGTTTCCCGTCTCGTTGTCGCGGGTCTCGGCAAGCGAGCCCAGGGCTACCATGAGGACGTCCTGGATGGCCCGCACCTCCGAAGTTCTTCGTGCCACCTCCGTTTCAAGGAATTCATTCTTGTCCCTCAGGAAATCCCGTATATTCTTCAGGTGGAGGTGGTTCCGTATCCTTGCCAGGACAATGGAGGGGCTTATCGGTTTTGCAATATAATCCTCTGCGCCAAGTTCCAGCCCCATCTGTTCGTCGCTGACGTCGGATTTGGTCGTAAGGAATATCAGCGGTATCGTTTCGGATTTCGGGTCAGCTTTTAGCCTGCGACATACCTCGTACCCGTCCATGCCGGGCATCATGATGTCGAGGAGTATCAGGTCAGGACGGTAATCGCGGCTGACTATCTCCAGCGCCATTTCTCCGGATGTAGCGATCTTGATGCGGTATTTGTGCCTGAGGATTTCACTCAATAGCACGATATTGTCGATCGTGTCGTCCACGATCAGAATCGTCGCGAGATTCCCGGGAACAGCGTCCATTTACATATCCTTATGGTTCCGGCTTCTCTTGTTCGATGATGGAATCGAGGATCTTGAGAGCTTCGGGGAAATTATATGACCGGAGCGCTTCCTCCATTGCTTCCATGGCTTTCTTTGCCCAGGATGCCGCGGCTTGCCCGCGAAGGGTCTTGAAGTAGTGGATCGATTCACCGTCATACTCCTTCAGTAAGTGGCGCAATTCAAACATCTTTTCGACTGGAATAGAGCCTGTCATCGATAATGGGGATATTATTTCAGGTTCTTCCTGTATCTCGGATAGAGCCGATTCAATATTCCCCACAGTGAGTTTCATCATGCGAGAAAGTTTTTCGATCAAGCTGATGTTTAGTGGGGTCGCCGATCCATGTTCGATTGCGACTTCCAGTTCTCCGGCGGCAGCCTCTATTTTCAGGGCTCCCAGGTTCCCGGAGACTCCTTTCAAGGTATGCGCGATGCGCCTGGCCGATAAAATGTCTCCTTGTTCAAGGGCGGCGAGGATTCTGTCTGTTGCGTCCTTTTGGCTTTTACTGAAGCGTCGGAGTAGATTGACGAACAGCCGTGAATTCCCGACCACCCGCGCCAGGCCTGCCTGTATATCCAGATCCTTGATTCCCGGTATCGCCAGTTCCTTGCTCGAGGCTCGCTGTTCCATCGCCGGCGAATAGGGAGTGGATGTAGATGTGTAGAATTGTTTCAGGGTACTGAACATGGTCTCCTGGTCGATCGGTTTCGTGATGTAAGCGTTCATGCCGGACGCCAGGGCTTTTTGCTTCTCGCTGTCGAGTGCGTTCGCGGTCATGGCGATGATGGGCAATCTAGAAAATCTTGCCTGCATCCTTATCAGACGCGAAGCCTCGTATCCGTCCATCTCCGGCATCTGGATGTCCATGAGCACTATGTCGTATCGCCCATCCCGCTCTTCGAGCAGCTTGAGCGCCATGGATCCGTTTTCCGCTATTTCGGCAGCAATCCCTGCGCTCCCCAGCAACTCCGATGCTATCTGCTGGTTCATCTCATTGTCCTCGACGACGAGTATTCGTGCGCCTTCAAGCCCGTACGTTTCCCGTGAGTCTATCGGGTGCTGCTTGATTTCCGAGATGAATGAAGGCGCGAATGCATTCATGATTGCATCGAGCAACATCGATTCCGTGACCGGCTTGGCGATATAGCCGGAGGCTCCCGCTTCTTTTGCGACCAAGTGCTCCTTGTCATTTTCTCCCCATGCGCTCAGCATGATGCATACAGGGGTGTTCCTGAGTTTTCCGTTGCTGACGATTCTCCTGATCGCTTCTATGCCGTCGATTCCGGGCATGATCATGTCCATCAGCACCAGTCGATAGGGGTTTCCCTCGTCGGCGCGAACTACGGATTCTACCGCTTCTTCTCCGTTGCTTGCGACATCGACCGAGAAGCGCTGCGTTACGAGGATGTCTCGCATCAATTCCCTGACGATGTAATTATCGTCGACGACAAGGATATGCATGCCCTCCAGTGCGGGAGGTACGGGGAAGCGCCGTCCTTCAATCAACGCCTGGGTTCCATACGGCAGGGAGAAGTTGAATGTGCTGCCCTTGCCTGGTTCGCTTTCCACCCACAACCGTCCGCCCTGCATCTCGACGAGGCGGTGGACGATGCTCAGTCCGAGGCCGCTGCCGCCGAATTTCCTGGACATCGAGGCATCGAGTTGTGAAAACGGCTGGAACAGTTTCCCGGTTTGTTCCTTCGAAATGCCGATGCCCGTATCCCGGACGGAAAACTGAATCTGCGTTTTTGCATCGCTTTTTTCGAGCAGCTTTAGTTGCAGCTCAACCTCTCCTTCCTGCGTAAACTTCATCGCGTTTCCGAGAAGGTTGATCAGGATCTGCTGAAGCCGGTGCGGATCCCCGACGAGATCCCTCGGGATATCGGGCGATACTTCCAGTATGAACTCCAGGTTCTTTTCATGCGCTCTCTGGGCGTTGATCGATATCACGGAGTCCAGTACTTTCTCCAGAGAAAACTCGATGCGCTCCAGCTGCAATCGGCCCGCCTCTATCTTCGAGAAGTCGAGGATATCGTTCAAGGTGTTGAGCAGTGACATTCCCGCGCCATTTATTTTTTCGATGTACTCTTTCTGGTTCGGGGCCAGGTCCGTTTTCAACGCCAGGGTCGAGAAGCCGATGATGGCGTTCATCGGAGTCCGTATCTCGTGGCTCATGGTCGCGAGGAATTCGCTCTTGGCCTGGCTGGCCTTTTCCGCCGCGAGCTTGGCGATTTGCAGGGCTTCGTTGGCGGACCTCAGCTCGGCGGTACGCGCAAGCACTTTGCCTTCCAGTTCGGTATTGAGTTTCTTGATCTCCCGGCTGGCGGCTACCCGGTCGGAGATGTCCCGGATATTGCACTGGATTACCTTTTCTTTGTCTACGGCGTATACATTGCTGACGAATTCGACGTCGAGCTTTCGCCCGTCGCTCGCTTCCAGGGGTAGGTCCTCGTATCGGACGTATTCGTGCTGTTGCAATTCACTGAAGGTTTCCCTGCTTATCGTCCTGTCCCTGAAAAACCCCAGATCCCAGATTTCCTTGCCCAGAACGTCTTCCTTGCGTGATCCTAGCAGGGAAACAATGAAAGGATTCGCGTCGACGATCGTCCCGGTCTCCGAATCGAGAATGAGTATCCCGTCTTTCGCCGCCTCGAAAAGACGGCGATAGCGTATCTCGGAGGCGTGCATGTTCGTCTCGGCATGCTCACGTTCCAGGATCTCGTTACGGAGCTCGGCCGTCCTCGAATTGACCAAGTCCTCGAGATGGTCGTTCAAATTCCGCAGCTTTTCTTCCGTTTGCAGCAACTCCTTGTTCCGTATCACCGCGGCTTCATATGATGAAAGGAGGAGGCTGAGGATTTGGCTGGAATTCACCTTTATTGTACGTTCGCCCTCCTTGAACGGGACCTCGATTTCCATTTCGGGATAGAGGGTTGCATGAGGCGTATGCCTGGATACGATCCGCGATATCAAGCCGAGGATATGGTCGTTTTCAAAAGGTTTCGTAACATAATAGTCCGCGCCGCTCTCGAGTCCGCTCAGGATATCCTCCGTTTCCATGAGCGATGTCAGGAGTATTACGGGGATCTTGCGTGTCGCCTTCCCGTCCTTTATCCTCCTGCAGACTTCGTAGCCGCTCATTCCCGGCATGACTATATCGCTGATGACGATGCCGGGGAGGTGTTCGGCGATACGTTCGAATGCGGATGCGCCGCTGTTCGCCGTAGTCACGCGATAGCTCGCCCCCTCGAGGATATGCTCAAGCTGTTCAAGCTGGGTGGGGCTGTCGTCGATGACGAGTATTTCAACGTTCATCATGGAGACGCTCCTTTACGGCAGAAGAAAGCAAGGACAACCGTTCGGCAATCTTTGCAGGTGAAAGGACGCAGGTTGCCGCATCGAGCTTGACGGCCTCCCCGGGCATGCCGAATACGATGCAGCTCTTTTCGTCCTGGGCTATGGTGATGGCTCCCGCGTCCTTCATGGCCTTCAACTCCCTGGCTCCATCGTGCCCCATGCCCGTCAGCAGGATTCCCATGGCGTTGGTCCCGAACTCGGCCGAGACCGATCTGAACAGGTGCGCTACCGAAGGTCGAAGCCCGTTGTTCGCGGGCGCTTCCTGGTCCAGGCAAATGCGCATGAAGCTGGAGACGCCGAGGTGATGATCGTCCGGAGCGAGGTACACGTGTCCTGGGATGAGGGAGTCGCCATGGGACGCGACGTGTATCGGAAAGCAGGTGGCAATCGACAGCCATTGGGCGAACCCTGTGACAAACCCCGACGCGATGTGCTGGACCACCAGGATGGGCAATGCAAAATCATGGGGCATGCCTGACAGGATTTCCTTAAGGACCATGGGGCCTCCGGTAGACGCGCCGATGGCGACGATCCGTATGTCCCGCTCCTGGTGCGGCAATCCGTTTCCCGGCGAAAGAAGCCCCGATACATGGTCATCCTGTCCGCAGCGGTTTCTCCGTATCACCTTGATTTCCGACATGAGCTTGACGGTCTTTATCAGTTCCGAGGCTGTTGTCCTGAAATCGGCGCTTCCGAAACCTGCGGGGCGGAGTACTACGGCCAAGGCTCCGGCCTCCATCGCCTGGAACGTAAAGGCAACTTCCTCCATAATCGAATTTCCGCTCACTACCACTATCGGCGTGGGAGTGCTCGACATGATGCGACGGGTGGCTTCGAGCCCGTCCATGACCGGCATGTTTATGTCCATCGTCACGATCGACGGGCGTAGCCTGCCGACGGCTTCCACGGCCTCGGCGCCGTTGGAGGCTGTTCCCACGACTTCGAAGCACGAGTCGGACTTGAATATGTGCTGAAGGAATTCCTGGGCTACCGGGGAATCTTCCGCTATAAGGACCCGTATCGCTTTCATAGCAGCCTCCTGACGACTTCCAGCAGGTTGCTGTGTTCGAAACTGCTCTTGACGATATACGCGTCGGCTCCGGCGTCGATGCCACGCTCGTGATCGTCGCGCGATTCCAGCGCGGTGACCAGCACCACCGGCAACGCGGAGAGCCGTTTCTCTCCGCGTATCCTCGTGCATAGCTCGAAACCGCTCATGCGAGGCATGTCTACATCGGATACGACCAGGTCGAAGTCCCCTTCGATAGCGCGCGCATACGCATCGGCGCCGTCTACCGCCGTGCTGACCATATAACCGGCCGTCTCCAGCAAGTTCTTGAGGAAAGATCGCGCCGTTATCGAATCGTCAGCGACCAGGATCTTCGGTATCCGCGAAGACGGCTCGGCGGATTCCGGATCCTTGCTTGCCTTGTTGGCGGTCCCGGTCCTTGCGGCGTCCAGCAGGGCTGATTTTACCAGGTCGGAGACGTTGAGCACCGGGACGACTGCGCCGTTCCCCAGGATGACGGCGCCCGAGATGTTGCGCATCCGCTGGATCATGCTGCCGAGGCTTTTCTGTATGACTTCCAGTTCATCGACTAATTCATCCACCTGGAACGCTATCCGGTGATTGGCGGTCGCCAGGATCGCGACGAAGATTCGGTCAGGCAATCTGCCGGCAAGCGGTCCGGCCGGGGAGCCATTCCTGATTCGGCGCGTGAGCCCCAATACGCCTGCCATGTCGACCACCGGGTAATTCACGTCATCGATACGGACCATAGGCTTGTCGCCTGCCATGGTTATAGCGGATCGAAGGACGCTGGAAATGCGTTCAACGCTGACCGTGGGTACTATGAATTCCCTGTCGGTGACGCGTACCAGCACGCCTCGAAAGGTAGAGCGCGTCAAGGGCAGCAGCATGCGGACGGTCGTGCCTTCATGCGGTCGCGAATTCATCGCGACCGAGCCGCCGAGTCCTTCCACTTTCTCTCGCACTATGGCCAAGCCCAATCCGCAGCCCGAAATGTCGGTGATGATCGGGCTCGTGGAGACACCCGACAGGAATGCGAGCGCGACCGTTCCGTCAAAGTCCAGCTTTTCCGCGGATTCCCTGGTTATTATCCCTGACTTGATGGCCGCCTCCCTGACCCGGGCGGGGTCGATGCCCACTCCGTCGTCCGATACCCGGATCTCCATATGGGAGCTGTCGGGCACAGCGATCGCGATGGTGATCTTGCCCGCCGCCCCCTGGATGCCATGGTCGATAGCGTTGCGCACCAGGTGGATGAGCGGGTCCTTCAGTTCTTCCAGTATCCTCTTGTCGCACTCCACCTCCGCGCCGAGAACGATAGACTCCACTTCCTTGCCTTGGTCGCGTGCAAGATCCCGTATCAGCTTGGGGAAGATTTCAACGAGGGACGATACCGGGACCATGACGGCCTTCTTGATGGATTCAAGATGCTCGTCGACCATCCTGTTGATCGAATATTGATCATGCCCGAGGTTACGGGCCAGGGTCGTGACCTGTTCGGAAAGTGCTCCGAGGAGCGCTTCGTCGCGCTGCAAACGTTCTTCCCTTCGCGGCGAGGCTGTCGAGGATTGCTGCCCGCTCGGGCTCGATGTTTCATCCTTCCAGGCTTGCAACGACTGTTGTGCTGCCAGCAGTTCGGCTCTCCTCTGGCGGACCGACAGCTTGATCGTCACCAATTCTTCCGCCTGTACGAGGATCTCGTCGATCCTGGAAACCGAAACCCGCATGGTGTTCGCCGTCGGTACATTCACGCCTGGCGAAGGTGCCTGGGCGACCGGCGTCCCCGTTTCCGCCGTGGGCGTAGACGGTTCCGCCAGAATTTCTTCCAGGCTCCTGGCGTTGACTCGGGCGGCCTCGCTGTCGGATGCGGAGCCTTCCATCTCTGCTGATGAAACCACGCCGGTAATGATATCCATGCTTGTGTGGAGCAGGTCGAACATTGCCGCGGAAGGAGTCGCCGATCCGTGCTTCAGGGCTGAGAATACGCTTTCAATGGCACGGCAGAGCGATTCCACGGTTTTCAGGTTGACTGACCTGGCTGCGCCTTTCAGACTGTGCGATTCGCGGAATACGCTTTCCGTAAGCTCGGTCCAGCGATCCTGCGATGGCGTCTTTTCCATCTCGAGCAGGCCATTGGAAATGCTCCGCAAGTGGTCAGTCGCTTCGACACGGAAGGTATCCTTGAGCCGTTTGAGGAATTCAAGCTCGTTATTCTCCATCGTGCATCCTTGCGAAGTCCCAGGCCACGGTTTCATTGATGACCAAGCTTTTGTCGTTCACTATGCTTTCAGCATCCAGGAGCACGATACCCTTCGGGAGAATCCCTAACATGCGCTTCCTCCCGATGCCGGTCATCGTCGAAAGGAGTGGGCGTATTTCGTTGCCGCTGATCCTTGTTACCCCGAGGATGGCATCCACCAGGATGCCGAATTCCACCAGCTTGCCCTGCAGGATGATGATGCTGCTCATTTTGCCAAGACCCGAGGCCGGTAGGTCGAGCAAGTTCCCCAGGTCGACAATCGGCACGATCCGCCCGCGCACGTTCGCGATGCCCAGGACGAAAGGCGGAGCGCAGGGAAGGGGTGTGAGATTCCGTAAGGTGCAGGCTTCGCGCACGAAGGCGCAGTTCAAGGCGTACACTCCCGTGTACAGCTCGAATTCCATTGCCTCTATTGTTTCTTCCGCCGCAACCTCCAGGTCGATTCGCTTGGCGAGGATGCGTGAGCGTTCGTGCAGGATGGATTTCCGTTCTTCCTCCGGACGGGTCTCTCCGTGAACGGACGCCGCTCCCGCCGCCTCGAGTCGTTGCCTGACCGCATTCCAATCCATGTCTATCATGAATCCCCTCAGGCCTTGAACTGATCGACCAGGCTTTTCAGCTTCTGTCCCAGCTCGTGCAGGTTCTGGGCCACGATCTCGACTTGCCGCATACTCGTGGCGGTCTGGGTGCCGGCCTGGTTTATGCTGGACATGGCGATCCCTATCTGTTCCATGCCGATGACTTGTTGCCGGCTCGAAGACACTATCTGGACCGCGGCTTGCGTCGCTTCCGCGCTGCTTTCGGCCAAGGTCCGGATAGCGTCGCCTGCCCTGGTCGATTGGTCGACTCCGGCCTGCA
>PGXR01000065.1 GCA_002839245.1 Spirochaetae bacterium HGW-Spirochaetae-7
CGTCGATGAAGACGTAGTCCACGGCAGGCCCGGGAGCCGTTCCGCTCTTTGCCGCCCGGACGAGCCTGAGCGCTGCGTAGTTGCGCGTGCACGTTCCAGACGCCTCGAGCTCGAGGGCGATGGTCTCGGCGGCCACCCAGAGCGCGTAGCGGTCTGACTTCTGCAGGGACTTGCGCATGCCCTTGCGGTCCATGAGGCGGGTCACGTATTCGTCCATGCCCACGTCGTTGGCCCAGATGAAGTTCTCCGCCTCGGCGGCCAGTTCGCGCGGCTCGAGTCCGTCCACGGGGTACCGCGCCGCCAGCTCGAGGAGGGTCTTACCGCTCCAGTCGATGTCCGCGTACGGATCGAGGGCCCGCAGCCGCTCGAGGAGGAAGCTGTCGGCGGTGGCTATCCTGTCCGCGCCGTCGAAGCGGTCGCTGGACATGAGGGCCGACAGGAAGGCGTCGTACTTGACCATGGTCGTCGTGTAGGTCAGGAGCGCCACCGAGCCGCGCAGCTCGGGCAACTCCAGGGTGTCCTGCTTTGACGCCTGGCCGGTCCCCATGCCCTTGGCCTTCTCCACCGCCTTGAGGAGCACCAGGGTCTTTCCGGTGCCCGCGGAGCCCTTGACGAGGAAGTCCTTGTCAAGATTGATCTGCGAGAGGATGGTCTTCTGCTCGGCAGTGAGCCGGACGACGGCCCGTTCGTAGTCCGCCCGGGTCCGGGTGAAGACGGTCATGCGGCGGAGGGCATCCACGTAGTCACGCGCCTCGCCGAGCTGCTCGAGCTTGCCCCTGGCTTCCTTGAGCTCAGATGCGGTCCTGGCCTTCTCGGCCCGCAGCTCGTCTATCTTCTCGCCCCTGGCGCCGCTCGTGGCGGTGACCTCGGCAAGCCGGCGCTCGGTGGCCCGCAGCGAGTCCTCCAGGTTTTCGACGACGGCCGCGCGGACCGACAGGTCGGCGACCCGGTCGGCCAGGCACCGTTTCTCGTCTGTTTCCTTGCGAACCATGGCGCGGATGAGTTCGTTCTCCTCGACCAGCGCGCCGAGCGGCATCCGGGTGTCCCAGGCCGCGATGTAGTGCCTGATCGCCTCGAGCCGTTCGGGCGCTCCTATCCCGGCCAGGCGGCAGAAGACATCCAGGTGCTCTGTGGCGGCTTCGGCGTAACAGCGCGGCAGGCCATGGAAGCGGTGGCGCACGTAGTCGGTCTCGTGGTGGGACTGCTTGAGGGCGTCCATCGAGACGAATCCCTTGGTTCTGGCGCCGCCTTCGCCCGCGCTCCCGAGCTCCCGGCAACGGCATATGAATTCCTCGACGAGCTTGCCGAACGAGACGCTGGACATCTGGTAATCGAAGACGTCGCGTATCCAGCCCTCCACGAAGGCGTGGACCGCGAGCACGAAGATGCCCGGATCGGCGCCCTGCAGGCGCTCTATCCGCTCGAGCCTCGCGTCGACATCCGCTGGTTTTCTGAAGTTCCCGGAACCGGCAAGCATCGTTACCTCGTGCATAGTACGTACCTGTTATGTGATCATTCACGCTTTGAATAGGACGCCAGTATACACCCGTTACGGCAATCCATTCAGGACTCTCCCGCGGCCGCCTGCAGGAAATCCAGGAAGTGGGTCAGTTCTTCCTTGACGCGCGGATGGATGTCCTTGAGTTTCTTGAGCAGGAAATCGATCCGGTCCCAATCGTATTCGAATTCGAAGTAATACCGCTTGAAATGCCTGAATTTGAGCAGCTCACCGAGCTCTCTCCTGGTTCGGTCCGATATGACCTGCTCGCGGATGTTGGGTACCTGGAGCGTCATACGATCCAGCAGGGTCTGGTGCCAGCGTTTTTCCTCCAGATGATTCTCGAAGCTCTGGGATATGCGGAGAAACAGGGTTTCCAGGCACGTATAATAATTTTCGATCATGGCTGCCATCATCAGTGCTGTCGCGGGAGTCTTGCCCAGTATGGCAACATCATGATTTTCGGTGGCCTCCGTGAAATCACGGATGCGGTCCGCGACTTCGATGTTCTTGCGGATTTCAGCGGCAAGTACTTCAAGTTCGCGCATGCACGAGCCTTCCTCGCTCCCGGATCGAAGCAGCATGGAGCGGTTCTATCCGTTCAAGTTCAACCAGATCAAGCGGCAATGTCGTCAGCGACAGCGCCTTGCCGTACAATTCGAAGAACGTCGCAGTATCCTCGATGCCTTCCACGGCGATGTCGATGTCGGATATTTCTGAAAATCGCTTTCTGTCGAGAAGGGAGCCCCACTGCCAAATCCGCAGGGGATCGTAGTCTCGTTCCAGCATGGCTATCACGCTGCGGGCTTCAGACCAGGCTTGCTCGAACCGGCCGTCAAGGGCGACAGAGCGGTGACGAGCCTTCTCGTCAAAAAAGCGACGCGCGTCACGTGGGTCTACCGAAAATACCGTGGTCATAAATGGATACTAACCCCCGTTGGCACCGAAGGCAATATGCCAGGAATGGAACGGGCTCCCGGGAAGCCGCGGGATCGCATCTGGCAGAGGCGTTCGATGCCGCTGACAATAGCGCCTTGGACCGCATACACCCGTTACGGCAATCGGGCTTAAATTCCCTCTTCCCAGCCCTCGTCAGCGAAGGCGGACAGCCTCTCCCGGAGCGCCTTGCGGAAGGCGTGGCCCGTCATGCCGAGCAATTTCGCTGCCGTCTCGCGGTTGCCGCCTGAGATGCGGAGCGCGATGCTGACGTACTCCCACTCCACCTGCAACAGGCGCGCCTTGAGGTTGACGCCTTCCGGCGGGATGACCGCAGCCGGGACCCCGGCACCGGCGATTTCGGCGCTATCGCGTTCTGCCCGCTCGCCATTCGAGGCTACGGCGGCCCGGAGCAGTTCCTCGGGCAGCGACTCCGGCCCCAGGGCAACGCTGGCGGCGGAGCAGGCGGCGCTGCGCAGGGCGTTCTGGAGTTCGCGGACGTTGCCAGGCCAGGAATACGACTCCAGCAGCGCCAGGGCATCTTCGGTCACGTGGCGCCGCTCGCCATATTTGGCATTGAACGACGCCATGAAACGCAGGACGAGCGGGCGGATATCCTCCCGGCGCTCACGGAGCGGCGGCAGCCTGATGACGACGACCTTGAGCCGCTCGTACAGGTCCCTGCGAAACGTGCCTTCCTGTATCATCAGGGCCAAGTCGCGGTTGGTCGCTGCTACCAGGCGGGTATCCGCAGCCACCGGCTCGTCTGAGCCGACCGGCGTTACGACCTTGTCTTCGATGGCCTTGAGCAGCTTGGCCTGCACGTCGGGCGACAGGTCGCCCACCTCGTCCAGGAACAGCGTGCCGCCCTGGGCCGCGCGGAACTTGCCAGACCGGGCCTTGTCGGCGCCGGTAAACGCTCCGCGAACGTGACCGAAGAGCTCGCTCTCCGCCATGCTCTGGGGTATAGCCGAGCAGTTCACCTCGACGAAAGGGCCCGCCGCCCTGGAGCCGGCCGCGTGGATGCGCCTGGCGACCATCGTCTTGCCCGTGCCCGTCTCGCCGAGCATCAGCACCGGGTCTTCGTACCTGGCCGCCGACAGCGCCTTGCGGAGCGCCTCGGCGAAGGCCGTCGAGACAACGACCGGCTCGTCGGCGGCGGAATCGCCCGTAGCGGGCTCGCCCGTTGCAGCCTCGAGTCTTGCTGGCTTTGCGCCGACCATTTCGACGATCGAATACAACCGCTGACTCATTGCCTCACCGAATGGCGGCTCAAGCTGCGGCAGCCGAATCTCCGGGATGCCGTCCAACCGCACCTCGCGCGACTTGTAGGTGCCGCCGGCGAACCTGGCAGGGATGCCCTGGACCAGCCTGGCCGGGAAGAGCCCGGAGCGGGCGGCGAGGAACAGCGTTGTCTTCATCTGCGGGGTGCCGGAATCGAGGAGGAAGACCCATTCGCGTTCGAGCGAACCGGCCTTCTGCCGTATCGTCTCGAGTCCGTGCCCGAGCTGGCTCCATATCTCCGCGTAGTCGATCACGTCCTTGAGGGGGAAATCCACAGGGTAGAAGCGGGTCGTGATGCCTTCGTCGCGGGCCTCGCGCTCCAGGTCGTGCGCCCGCTCCAGGAAGGTGCCGCCTGTGCAAAAGAGCCACGCCTCGTCGTAACCGTTTCCGGCCTTCTCGGAAGAAAGGAGGAGCGACAGGAGCGGCCCCGGCTCGTCGTCGCTCTCGGGGTACGGATCCCTCATGCCGACGAAGGCTATCAGCGATCGAGTTTTGTTCATGGTGAGCATGGTAGCCCCTTGCATCGAGGCAGGCAAGAAAATACCTGCCCGCCTTTACCGATTATTTCCAGCAGAGATTTCCGACTAGGGAAATCCCCGCCTCGTTTATCCCTTCGATATCGTAACTGTTATACTTTGCCTCGACCGTCAGGCCGAATCCGCGGATGTCGGCGTTGAAGTCGTAGCCGCAGGCTACGCCGAAACCAAGGCCTGGATCGGATGAAGAATTGTAACTGGACGAATCCATATACACCATAACGGCACTGCCAATCCCACCCTCTATGTACAGTCCAGTCTTTGACGGATAGTAGCGGTACCCAAGCGAGTACAGGTAGAGGTTCATCTGGATGAAGTCCACGCTGTCGTATACGCGGTCGCCCATGCCGTCGATCCGGCCCAGGATAATCCCGTTGGGTGATACTCCGTATCCGAGCGCCACGTTGAGGCCGAGCGTGATCCGGTCGATACCTGGGGTAGATTCCATGGCAGAGAAGAAAGCCTCGGTCCCGTCGTCATAGATCGGAATCGCCATCCCCGCACCCAGCTGGAACATGGCTCCCCGCCGGCCTTCGTCCGCGAAGGCGCCCGTTACGGCACAGATCATGAAGAATAACATAATCAGCGCACTGTTCTTTTTGAACATATTTTCCTCCTGAGAAAGAGCAGTGCATTTATCATGCCAAATCTAACGATATTCGGCACGGCTCTTGATACAGGTACTAGGTGGAGGACTTCAGCCGAAGCAATGGGAGCCGGGCTCGCAGTATCTGATCTCATACGCCACGAGCCACTCTAGACATCGGGGCGGGCGATCAACGTGATCCAGACAAGCCACTCCGGCGATGGCCTGGGGACTCTCGATGTAACGATGGTTACCTAACCGCGGAACGGGAGTTACGAAATTCGGGTTTATAAGTTGTCCGGGTATCGGCCTGGAGTCAGCCGTATGGGTTGGCATGATTCGTGTTTTAATAAGATGTTAGATGGTCGCCTTTGGCGCAAGATATTTAAGTCAACAATTCACTACTACTAATCATTGATTCATATTATATTGTAAGTCTATAAGACTTCATATAAGGAGGCTTCAGTATGACGTATGCCAGTTCTGACTTGAGAAACGAGCATGAGGGGATTCTGTTTGGATTAATGATTTTGGAAAAAATGATTATGCTGATAAGATCTGGCAAGAAGGTCGAGAAAGAAGAATTATTGGAAATGTTGAACTTCTTGAAGCTCTTCGCAGATAAATGTCATCATGGTAAAGAAGAAGGACTGTTTTTCCCGGCAATGGAAAGGGTAGGAATTAAGAATAAAAATGGACCGATAGGGCAAATGCTCATGGAGCATGAACAAGGAAGAAAATATATAAAAGGGATAGGATTGGCTTTAGAAGCTGATCCTGTTGATATGAGTAGCTTTATCGAGAATGCAGAAAAATATATAGAATTATTAAGAAACCATATTGATAAGGAGAATACGGTACTATTTCCGATGGGAGACAAGCTGTTAGGAAAAGAGATTCAGGAAGAATTATTGGAAAAGTTTGAAGTATTTGAAGAAGAAGTCATGGGTGAAGGAACACACGAGAAGCTCCATGAAATGCTTCATAAATTTGAGAAAAAATATCTGAAAGCATAAGAGCAGCTAACAATTGCTTCAACCTGTCTCAGCGGTTTGTCACGATTCGTGCTCGCTCGTTTCGCTCGTTTGCGCATGAACCGCGCCAATTCCGCTTCGCAGGTTAAGCGTATGTTAACCCGAAGCGGGGCAGAAACGAATGTGGCGCTATCGTGATTGCAGGGGAAAGTATATCATCTGCGCTTGAGTTCGATCATAAAGTGGTCTGGATCGAGCCGTTCTCCCGCTTCGTCCATAAAGGTGAAAAGCACGAATTCCTTTTCACCGACTTCGAACGCGAACGGCAGGGGTGGTAACTGCCCCGACACCACTTTTAATGATAGTTCATGACCTGATTTTGGTTTGACAAGGAAATTATCGGTCGATATCGGGCCAATAGTTGGTTCGCCAAGCTGCTGCAGGCGGACTTCAGTCCCCTGGAATGTAAATGAGAATTCAGGAAATTCGAGCAACAACCCTTGGACCAAAAGCATGCGTTCTCCGACGACGGGGTTGAACAGGTTTCTTATATCCTGATACACCTTGGCTTCGAGGTCCTTGTCTTTTTTATTCGAATTGAACCCTGTCGTTGGTGTCTTAAAACGGCCATCGTAAATCTTGATGACTGTTTCTCCGTTTTCGCACTCAAACGCAAGACGCAGCTCCTCGTCGATCAAGAGCGACTTCATCATGTCGCCGTCAGGGGAAATGGATTCGATCCGCATCATCAACCGGGCGATCGCATTTTTGTCGATGATGTTTATCAATTGTACCGGACCCGGTCCTTGACCACTTCTATAACGGGATACCAACAAACCGTTACATTTAGAATTTGAGAACCACTTAACCATCTTCGATCCTTGTTCTTGAGTAGTTGCCTGCGATGGCATTGCAATGAACAGAATTGTAATTATATAATAGCGTTTCAGGAACGAACGGCAGTCAAGCTTCATCATCGTCATCAGCTCCAACGATCAAATCCAGAATGTCTCTCCCGGCGTTTCTCGGTTATAGAAAACTGATGCCAGGAAAGGTCATTCCCATCGAATGCCGATTCCCCGCCGGTGTTAATGCAGTGTAGGGCCGAGGTGGTAAGCTGTCAAGATTGGATTTTAAGGGCATTTGACTCCGCAGCATTTGGGCGAGGAGCTTATACGTGGCTAGATGCTTAGCTTGCAGGGGCATGCCGCCAATCCTGCCCGGCATGGGTCATTATGCAACGCTTGTCAAGTCAGATTCTCTAACCCGGATATCTCACGCCTTGCCGTGACTTTATGTAAATCATAATGATGCATTGAAATACGGCAAGGCCTGCGTTGTCGGGCTAGTCCGTCATATTATTCTTGTCCCGCGATCCCCTTACCAACCTCCCGGTCAGTTTCGGTATCAGGATATCCCGCGCCACCGCCTCCACCGTCTCTTTGTGCACATCCGGGTCGCCTGCCAATGCGGATATCAGAGCGCCTCTCCCTTCCGTTATCGCCTCCTCTATGCGCTTCAATGTGGCGCGCACTGAATCGGTCAAATCCTCGAACTCGAGATGTTCGTAGGGATTGATCCGTGTCACGATTGCCGCGGTCAAAGCCGCTTCCCGATATACCCGCAATAATACCTCGCTGCTCGTTCTCGGTGGCATCAGCTAAAGCGCCCGCCGCTTTGAGGCTCGTTGATGACCGACGCGATCAAGACAGCAGTTCGTTTTGCCATTCTGTCCTCCTGCCCTCAATGAAGCAGGATTCATGCCAAGTCAGGCCTCACCCGGCACGGTTCTTGATAGAGGTAGTAGATGGAGGACTAGAGCAGATGCAATGGGAACCTGGATCGCGGTATCTGATCTCCTACGCCAACGAGTCGCTCGAGACCTCGGTGCGGACGATAGACGTGATCCGGACGAGCCGCTCCGGCGATGGCCTGCTATACATCCGGGCCTTCTGCCACCTCCGTGGGATGGAGCGGACCTTCCGCGACGACAGGATCATCCATGCTGAGCGCGTTCAATCCGTCTGCTCCGCATCCGGCCAGTCGGCACGGTACTACTCTGCGGTTCCGCACTCCCCCGTCACAGCAGACAGGGGATCCCCTGGCATGAAGGCTGTTGCTGACTCCGGAAGCAGCCCTTTCCGTTGGGCGATTTGCATCGTCGTCCTGCTCCTCCTTTCCGTCGCATCCCTCGCCAATCTACAGGGGAGCAGGCCTTCATACTCTTCGACGACCACATCGACACTAAATTCCTCCGCACCCGTGAAACCCGTTCCCAGGCCCTCCCCGCCGCCTAAACCCGCTTTGGAAGAGACGACCATAGCCGGATACACCCTCAGGACGGTTCGCGGCGGTGGCCTTGAGCGCTTCGAGGTGCCCGAACTCGGACTGGTCACCATGAGCAAGCTCGAGGCGGTAGCGGCCATTCGGTTGCCGGTATTTGTGGAAGAGATGGGCTTTTTCAATGCGGACCTCGTCGGCCGATACCTCGACGCCGACCTCAACGGATCCGGCCGCCTGGCTTTCGAGGAACTGAAGGTCTTCCAGGAAAAGACCTGTCGGGAGTTCCGCTACGAGTCGAATGAACTGGCCCTGCGGCCCGACGAGTTCCTGGCCGCGGGCGGCGGCGACTGCGAGGACTTCGCCCTCTACACCGCCGGTCTCCTCCGCTTCTGGGGCTGGGAGCCCTACCTCGGCTCGCTGGCCGCTTCCAGAGGAAGCATCGGCCACGCGGTCTGCCTGTCTTACGAGGAAGGCGCCATCCCGAAGGACTTCGAGTACTTCGAACTGTCGGCATGGACCACCGAGGACAGCTCGGCCCTCCGTGCCGGCACCTATGTTCCCATAGACTATGACCACGTGGGGAGCCTGTCCGACGCGGTCGGAGCGGGCTGGAAGCTGCGCTCCGTCTACATACCCGAGAAGGCCTGGGGCCTGTCGATGTAACGATGGTTACGTAACCGCGGAACGGGAGTTACGGAATTCGGGTTGAGAAGATGTCCGGGTATCGTCCTGGAGTCCGCCCTATGGGTTGGCATGATTCGTGCTTTATAGAGATCAGAACAATATACAAAGGAGCTGCCATGAATAGAAGAATCCTGGCCATCATCGCCTGATCACCGGAGCCATGTGGACCAAATTATATAATAATTTATAAATAGTTTCCCCGAAATGCATCATTTCATATTGCGGTAATAGATGAATATCAGAATTCCCAGCCATCATCTCTTCCGGTCTTCAGGACAAGATGCTTGCCTTTGACGAGCAACATGGCTTGCGTGTTGACAATGGATTGCCAAAACTCGTTCTGCAAGACGGTTCTCTGATAAACCTTTAACGGCAGGAAGCGTGTCATTTCCCGCTCAAAGCCTTCTTTTTGTCCGGCTTCGGTTTCCCTGTTGCGCAACCTGTTTTCATATTCACGGAAGTAAGTATCTTGCGATATTCCACGCTCCTCTAGCTTCACCCCGACATGGCTCCATGCCTTGGTCAAATCGCATCGCTGCTTGAGCATTCCGGTATCCCAGAGGTCCCTTGGCTTGATCTTGTCCCTGCCGACAAACGCGACCAGCTTGTCTGCCAAAATTTCTTCTTCCGACTGACAGTTTATGATCACCCCATCTGTTCCAAGATCGATGCTGTAATGATTCATCAACGGGTGCGCCAGGCGTGTCTGTGAAGACGTGAGCGCGACATCGATATTGATTTTCTGCTCCGGCATGCCTTTCTCGCCCGGAGCCGTCACTATCTTGACTGTCCAGGTATCGACATTGCCGACTTTGCCCCTTCTGGGGTCAATCACGGAAACGGCTACGCCGTATTTACTGGAAAGACCCGCCGACAAGGCCTCCGACAAGGGTAAAAGATCGCTGTCCTTCAGCGACTGCGGCCCCACAGTAAAATCAAGGTCCTCGCTGTACCGGGAAGACCCGTATACCAGCCGGAGGCAGGTCCCTCCGACAAAGGTAAGTCTATTCAAGAAGCCGCCTTCGGAGAGAATGCGGAGTATGTCGTGATGGATTATTTCCTTTTCAATGACATTCTTCAAAGCAGGTTCCTGCATCCTGCTGGCAGCCCGCTGAACCAGGAAATCAAGCGTGGTCATGTTCATCCTCCGCTTTGACCATATCCAGGTTGCGCCCTACCCGCTTCAATTCCCTGAGGGCGTATTCAGGCGAAGCCCGGAACATCTCGATATCCTTGTCCCAGACTAGGTTGGGGGCAAGTGCATCCATGCTCTTTTTTGTATGGGTGAATTCCACCACTCCGATTCCCTCAAGTTCAAAGACCTGGCTCCGCCCGCTTGTCATGACGGTGATCCTGTCGATGGGCAGCTGTGGTATACGTCCACACTGGGACAGCACCGATTCCAGGGAAAGATAATTGAAGTGGCCGCTCCTGAGCTTCCGGGCAATCCTGTACAAGGTGTTTGGCTGGATCCTGCTGGTGGCGGCGAATACATAGATTCGCCTGGTGGGGTTCCGGACGATGCCGGCCACAACTGCCCGAACCAGAAGCATCCTGGAAGCGGAACTGTCCTCCTTGCCCAGAAGGGTAAAGAGGTCTTTCTGATGGAGGATAAGATCGTTTCCTTTTGCCAAATGAAACAGCTTCTTCTGAAGGTCAAGAAGTATGTCCACGTTTCTGCCCTCTATGCATACTATAGGGGACGTCGGAGTACAAGTCAACTCGCCGTCAGTATTTTAATGACGGCATGTTCACATATAGAAGTATTTTTTCCCGGGGAGCCGCGGGATCGCCGCGAAGCGGTAACCAGCGGCAGGGGGCGCATCTGGCATAGGCGTCCGATCAATGACCGATAGCGCCCCCTGACTTTCCAGAGTGCCGGCCTACACCCTGGTATTCACCCATTTCCCCCTGCGGTATCGCCCCAGGATGAAGACGAAGCGCATGGTCTGGTCGATGGACAGGGCTATCCAGGCTCCAAGCAGGCCGAGCGGCCAGACATGCACGAGCAGGTACGCGAGCAGGGGGCGAGTGCCGAGTATTCCCGCGGCCAGGGACAGCGCCGGGTATATCGAATCGCCCGCGCCCCGGAGCGCCCCCGCGGATCTGGAAGGAAGCCAGGAATGGCTGGATCAGACCAGCCAATATCATGACGCTCCCGCCGAGCAGGCTTTGGCCGCTTCCGGCTCGCCCCTTCCCAGCGCCTGCCCCGACAGGCTGGTCGCCGCTATCCCGAAGGCCTGGCCGTTCACGAACGACAGGTTCAGTACCGTGAGCACTATCTGGTGCGCGGCGAATACACGGGTCCCGAGGGCGGTTATGGTAAGCGTGTACATGAGCATGCCTGCCCGCATGGCAATTTGCTCGGCAGCCGAGGGCAAGCCTATCCGCAGGATTCGCTTGAGCATGGGCAGGTTGGGGAGGCAGTTCCTGCTGGTAAACCGTAGCCTCAGGAAATTGACCACATGGTTGCCCGGGCCGCGTTTGCGGAGGACAGCGTACATGGCCATGGCGAAAGCCGCGCTGTTGCCTATCACGGTGGCTATCGCCGCCCCGGCCACTCCGAGCTTCGGGAATCCGAGCTTCCCGTAGATGAGCAGGTAATTGAAAATGATGTTGATGAAGTTCGCGGTGATGTTGTAGCGCATCGAGGTCCTGGTGTCCCCGATCCCGCGAAGGAGCGCCGAAATGGTTATCGGCAGTATCGTTGGCACGAAGCCGAGCATGAGTATGCGGAAATACCCAGCCTAAGCCTCGACCGTATCCGCGCTGGCTCCCATGAATATGACCATGGCGCGCGAGAAGAAGACTCCAGGAACCGTGAGCAGGAGGGCAACCGCCAGGGACAGGAAAACCGACTGGACGGCGACGAGTTCTGCTTCCTGCCTGTTGTCCTGCCCCCTGAAGCGGGCGACCAGCGCCGTCGTACCCACGTTGAGGGCGATGAAGGTGGCCAGCATGATGAATCGGGGTTGCGTGGTAAGGCCGACGGCTGAAATAGCGTAGGCGCCGAGCTTGCCCACCATGACCGTATCCGCGAATTGCGTCATCGAGGTGACGACGAGCTCCACGACCGCAGGGCCTGCCAGGGCGAGAACGGTTCGATATACCGGTGAAATTTTCATCTCCGGCCACTAGAACGGCTTCTTGCCCCGGGCCTCAACGTCCGTTCAACGATGACCGGGTACTCGTATCCATCGGAGAACTTCCATTGACACGAAGTCGTGCTTCGTCCACCATTGTCTGTAAGCACATGATTATGCTGGTAAAAGAACCAGGGGAAGCCAATTATGCACGACAACTTGGATGATCGGGTCGGCAGATTCGAGGCAGCCCTCCTCTCACTGGATACTGGAGCGGCCAGAAATTTGTTGATGGGCGACGAGGGGCAACCATTGCCGCTGGAACGGGTGGAGGGGATCATCGTGTCAGCCCTGGAACACATCGGCCAGGGCTGGGAAGACGGCACCGTGGCGCTTTCGCAGGTATACATGAGCGGGCGCCAATGCGAACGGCTCATGGACGAGCTGAGGCCGGATGCGGCAAGCGTCCACAGCAGCGGCAAGCGCATCGCCATAGTCGTGCTGGAGGATTACCATTTCCTGGGCATGAGGCTCGTATCATCGGTGCTGCGCGCGAGCGGCTTCACCATCATTGATTATGGCAGGATGGACGTTGATTCACTCGCGGACAGGGCGGGTTCTGACCGTATCGACATCCTGCTCGTCTCGGTGCTCATGCTCCGTTCGGCGTTGCGCGTCCGGGAGCTTCGCCACAAGCTCGACGAGGGTGGCAGGCGGATAGCGCTCGCCGTTGGCGGCGCACCATTCAGGTTGGACAAGGCACTGTGGCGGGAGGTAGGAGCCGACGGCTCGTCCGATTCGGCTGCCGGAGCCGTGGCCCTCGTGCGGCGGCTTGCCGGGGAGGTAGCCTGATGAAGGACCCGATGACGTCACTCGAGCGCGTTCTTGCGGCGCTCGGCCTGAAAGTGGAACCGGACAGGGTTCCGCTGTTTCTGCTCCTGACGACGCACGGCGCCAGCGAATTGGGCCTTTCCATCAAGGACTACTACTCGAAGGCCGAGCATGTCGTCGAGGGCCAGCTCAGGCTTAGGGCGCGCTACGGTTCAGACTGCCTGTACTCATTCTTCTACGCCTCGCTCGAGACGGCGGCATGGGGAGGCGAGACGATCTTCGTTGACGATGGTCCCCCGAATGCCGGCGAGCCGCCCATCGGCGAGCTGTCCATGATAGAGTCGCTCGAGCGTCCCCGCGTCGGGGACTGCCGCAGTCTCGGAATGGTGCTCGAGGCCACCAGAAGCCTCAAGTCCGCCATCGGTGACGAGGCTCCGGTACTGGGCGTCGTAATGTCGCCGTTCTCCCTCCCGGTTATGCAGC
>PGXR01000066.1 GCA_002839245.1 Spirochaetae bacterium HGW-Spirochaetae-7
GAGCATAGAGCCGATGTCAGCCGAGGATGAATCCCCGGCTTTCAGCCTCGATGAAGACAACGTCGAACCTGAGCTTGTCCTGAACCTCGATGCCGACGACAAGCCGGTCATATCGACGGTTGATTCGTTCCCGGAACCCCTCGAAGAATTGGACGACGCTTACGAACTCGAGGAATTGGCTTCTGCCGACGACATCGGTGGCATGGACCTGCACTCCGAGCCATTTTCCGCCTCTGCACACGACATCACCCCGCTTGAAGAAGATACGTTCGTCGACATTCTTTCGGAAGAGCCTGAAGCCGCCTTCGAGAGCGCTTCATCGCCTACCATGCCGGTCGAGTATCATCCCGATGACGTCGGCACGAGCCTCGACGACTCTCTTTTCGTCACGGCGGCCACGTCCGAAAAGGTTTCGGCGGAGACTGAATCTCCGGACGAGCTCGAGTTCCTCGAAGAACTGGACGAGGACCTGGAACCTGTCGAGGAGACGACAACTGAAACGACGGAACCTGCCCAGGCAGTCGTCGCGGAACCGAAGGCAATCCCCGAGCAAGCTCCTTTCCCGGAACCCGAAATAACGCCCATAGCCGAAACCGAGGCTCCCGACAAACTCAAGCACGACGTGAAATCGGTCCTGCAGTATCTCGACCAACTCCTCGCGTCCCTGCCGGAAGAAAAAATCGAGGAGTTCGCATCGAGCGAGTATTATGATACCTACAAGCGACTGTTCGACGATCTGGGGTTGATCTGATGGGATTGCTCGAGAAAGCCGCCAAGCGCTCCAAGGGAACCGCGGGAAAAAGCCAGGGGCTCCTTGCGCTGAGCCAAAAAAAAAAGCTCCGCGGGGCGCAGCCCCTGCAGCGCTTCTTGACAATGAGGATGTCACGGCAAGACTTACCGAGATAAAGGATCCGTTGCTTGGCGCCCGCTTCGCGCTCGAGGTCCTCGCAAGGACCAAGCTTCCGTGGGCCGCTTGCTACGCCCGGTCCGGCGGCTCCCTCGTTCCCATCGCCGCCTTTGGCACGGGCATTCCCGTTCCGGTATTGCCCAGCGCACCGCTTGCCACGGCCTCGCTGCACTTCCCCATACGCACGACCGCCTTCGGGGACTCCATAGGCACAGGTACGATCCTGGTCGTCGCTGCCGGTCATGACCGTTTCTTCCTGCTCCCGACAATTCCTGAACTACCTGAAAAGGACATGGAGGCGCTAGCACTCTGCTGCGCTACCGACTCCGGTATCACCGGGGGAGAGACCGGGTCATTCGAACCTCTTTCGGAGCCGTACGAAGCGAGGATAGTCGACCATGGCAGGTCAAGAAAGTACCTGAACGTCTCGCTGTTTCTGGTAGACGTATCAAGCACGGTCCAACTCATTTCCGGGTCGTGCCCGCATTCGCTGCCGGGCTCGTTCGAGCACGAGGCGAGCGCCTTTTCAAACAAGATACTCGGTACCGCCGGCAAGGCCGGCATGATTTCCGAAGGACGCATCCTCTGCGCTTTCTATGGCCATGGCACCGGGGACCCTGAACTGGTGGCTACGCAGACCAGGAAAGCCTTGGCCAAGGCAGTCCCGCTTCCCGATCCGGCCGGCATCAAGACAGGTCCATATCTGTCGGTACTGCTGGCCGATACCGACGCGGAACTCACGATTCGATCGTTCATCGATGGCTTGCTCGATTCATAACACAGACATTGCCGGCTCGCAGCACAGCAATTCATACCATTCCCGCTATGCCCCCCGAAGGGAAGCAGAACGTCATGTCGAATCGACGATAGGCGGAAAGCGTCCCGCCATAGTCTTCATCATCGGCGGAGGCCTCAATTACCTGAGCCTGGTGGTCGGCGAACGGTTTCCCAACGCGCGGATAGTCTCGATGCAACCATGTGACGAGTTTGACGGGCTTGAGGTATCACAGCCATCGTCGAGCTGGTCGCCGTCGAGCGCCATGACGGCTTACTCGATCGCGGCCAAAGCCCTTTCCGGGCATCACGCCTCCGGTGGAGTTGCCGTTATTGAATGGCCGCCGGTAGTCTCGCGCTTCCCCGGACAGGCCGGAAGGATTCGGCGGGCGATCAGGGACGCCCTCGAGGAGACCAGCTCGGACGCTGCGACAAGCGCGTTCTGGGCCTGTCGATGGCTCCACAACTGTATTCGTTTCACTTCGGCAGCTTCCGCCGGATTTTCAATAGTGCCTGGAACCTCGGCAGTCGTTATTGCCTGCGCAGGACCAGGGTTGATGGACTCTCTCGGACAAATCGCCGCCAGGCGGGACAGCCTGGGGCTTTGGGCTCTCGCCTCGGCGCTCCCCGCGCTTCGCCATTTCGGGCTCGAACCCGACCTCGTCGTTTCGACCGACCCAGGATTCTGGAGCGGCGCTCACCTGCGGGCCGCGGCCGACAGCGGCATCCCCGTCGCGATGCCGCCGAGCGGCTACGCGCCGTCCGCCATCCTCGAGCGCTCATCCATAATAGCGCTGGACACGGGACTTTCGTTCGAAAAGGCATGTCTGGGAGCGCTGGGAATCTCCGCCCGGGACGCCGCGGCCGCCGGCAGCGCAGCGGGTACTGCCCTTTCACTGGCATTGTCGGCGACAAGCGGACCGGTCGTGCTTGCGGGCTATGACCTCGCCGCCACGGCGAGCGACGACCATGCACGACCGTACGCTTTCGACATCCTCGATGAGCTGGGTTCCTCGAGGACGGCTCCCTGCGCTTCGTCCCGTTCAGCCCGCATCTTCGATAATTTCCCGGCTACGTCAGGTTCATGGCGACTGTCCAGGGCGTTTTCTACCTACGCTTCCACCATTTGCACGTCGGAGGAAGACCGTGACAGGGTCTACAGGGACAGCGATTCGCCAGTCGATACCGGCATACGGCGGTCGGAGCGCGGAAATATTCCTGCCGCCGGAAACAAGCCACCGCGGATCGCGCCTAAGCCCGCGCCCGCGGCGACGCGCTTCAACCGCCTTGCCGCCGTCAAGTCCATGCTCGTCGACCTTGTTGACCAGGCTTTCGAGGACGCCGGCGATGCGGTAGAACACGCCGTTCCGGTGCCGTATTCTGCCGCGCTGCTTTTCAAGGCTCTCGCACCACGGACTTCGGCTTCCTTCATCGCCGAGGCAGCCAGGGCATCTGCCAACGCCAAGGACCTTGCCGCGCTTGAGACGGCAGTTCGAGCGGCAGTCGACGTAATGTCAGGGATGAGCACATGCTAGACCCGCAGCTGTTCGAAAGGAACATGCTTGCGGTAGCTTCGCGCCAAGGCCCGCTGTGTGCGGACAGGATACGGTTCGCGGAATCGGACAGCCGCGTCGGCGTCATGGATTCGCGCGACGGCTTCCCCGTTACCTACATTGACGAGGGCGGACACAAAGCCTTCATGCACTCGAAGGTTGACCCTGTCAGGGAGGCTGGACGCCTGGCCAGGGAATACACGAAACCCGGGTTCTACGTCTTCCTTGGCCTGGGCGCAGGGTATACGGTCGCGGCGGTCATCGAATCCGGCGTCGTAGCCCGCGGCCTCATAATCGAGTACGACGCCTCGATACTCCGCTCCGTCCTGGAGCGCATCGACCTGACCCACGTGCTCGGGGACAGGCGGCTCAAGCTCCTTGTCGATCCTGACGACGAAGAGCTCGACTTCGCCATCGCCACAAGCTACGTTCCCGCCGTTACCGGCGATTTCGTCTCGGTGCCGTTGCGAGGTCGCACCGATTCCGCGCAAGTCCGTTACCAGCGCGCGGCCGATTCCATACGCAATACAATAGGCGTCATCTCCGATGATTACTCCGTCCAGTCGTTCTTCGGAAAGCGCTGGTTTTCAAACATCATTCGGAACATTGAACTATCCGCCAGGCCGACACCGCCCGTCGGTCCCATACGCGAGGCGATGGTCACCGCGGCGGGACCTTCGCTAGAGCTGTACTTCGACGAGATAGCCTCCCGTCCCAAGGGAACGTTCCTCATCGCCACCGATACCAGCCTCAGGGCCCTGCTCGAAAGGCATATCGTGCCGGACGCGGTTATAAGCATAGATTGCCAGCACATCAGCTATTACCACTTCTCGCTCGGCCTGCCGGAAAATACGCCCCTGTTCATCGACCTCGCCTCCCCGCCTACCGTCGCGAGGTTGGCTGCCAAGCCGTATTTCTTCTCGTCGGGCCATCCGCTGTCGCGATTCATTGCGTCGAGGTTCCGCGCCTTTCCCGAGCTTGACACATCGGGCGGCAACGTTACGCACGCGGCGGTTTCGCTGGCGGAATACCTCGGAGCGGCGACGGTAAGGCTATACGGAGCGGATTTTTCCTATCCGTATGGTAAATCCTATGCCCGCGGGACCTACATATACCCATACTTCGACATTCGCCAAGGCAGGCTAAAACCCGCCGAATCGCTGTTCGCTGAATTCCTGTACAGGAACATGAACCTCGACCGGGAGGAAGACAATGACGGCAGCTTCAGGTACGTCACCAAGCCGCTCGTGGCCTACAGGCAACGCCTGGAACGCTTGTCGTCGACCATAGCGTGCAGGCTCGAGCGGATCCGCGGGAACGGTGTCAGGACTGCGATATCCGTGCAGCCAGGGGGCCTGAGGAAGGTGACAGGCCGGGTATTTGCCGCCGGGCGGCCATTTCAGAAGCCTGAAGATTTCCTGCGTTCATACGCCGCCGAGATCGATGCCTTGCCGGAACCGTTCAGGCACGCTGCCGCATATCTCGACGGCCTTGGCGCGCATGAGAAGGATGTGTGGACTACCATGCTCCCTTCCGCGGCCGCTTTCAGACGGGAGGCGGGCGACACTCCTCCGGCTCCGTACGAACTGCTTTCCAGGACACGCTCATGGTGCGCCAGCGTCGTGCATGAAGAACTCAGGAGGACAGGCGGGCTCCAGGATCCTGGCCGGCTCTAGTGCCGGGAAAGGTTCCGGGTGCGCCCGAAGCGACCCGCAGCCAGTCCCCAACGATCGCGGAGGTATGCGTCGAGCCTCGCCGCATTCGAGGCGGCTTCGACGATAACAGCGGGGGCGTCGGCCTCTATCCTGGGCAGATACGCCGGATACGCTTCCGCCAGCTTCCTGGCGACCGCCTCGAAATACAGAGGCAAGCTCCTGAGCGATTGCTGTACCAGGTACGCCTGCATCTCGTTGATATCCAGGTACCGGTCGGCCGTATCGTATCGTCTCCATGCGAAATGGATCATCCAGAACCAGCGGGATTCCCGCGACAGCGAATCCCAAAGGTCGGCCGCCAGCGCACGGTAAGCCTCATCCTGGAAAAACAGGGCGTGCGAAGCCTCATGGTCGAGAAAAGTCTTCCTGAGGGCGTCCGATGACTCGCGCGCAATAGAAATCACGGCTCCATGGCCTGTCACCGGCACGTCGCCAGAGCCTTTCTCCAGCACTCCGTAGGACAGCAGCAGATCGAGGAACGCATTCTCGTCGGCATTGAGGCGGAAGCCCTCGACCCGCGCCTTGGCGTAGAAATCCGCAAGTGTCTTGGTCGAATAGTCGTGGGCGTTCCAGCCGTGGAGCGCGGCGATCTCGCCATCGGTGGCCAGCTTGCCCCTGAAACCTGGCTTTTCCGCAAAGAAGGCAAGGCGTTTCAGGTAGCGGTCCTGCGTATCATAGTCCTTGAAATCGAGTACCAACGTTCCGGGCAACAGGTCCCAGCGGTACAGCGAATAATCGCCTGAAGGCCCGGGAGCATCGAGCATCGCGTAGAGGTCTGACAGTGGAGCGCCCCTGCCGTCGACTACGATAGCTTGCACCAGCCCGGCCTTCGACTCGACGACGAACCTTGTGGCAGCGCCTAGTGAGGCCATCGGGATCGCGAGCGGGGCGCCTGCGTGCATGACCGCCTCGAAAACGGCCCCCCGCTTGCCGTGCGCGTCAAGTGACGCGATTTCCATGGCGCCGCCAGATTCCAGCGCCACGACCATCGAAACCCCGGCGGTGGACGCGGGTGCCAGCGCAATCGACGTTGTCTTGCCTGAAGCATCGATTACCGGCGAGGTGCCGCCGTCGACGATATACGATCCGGAATCGAAGCGAAAGCCGACGAAAGCTTGCATCGCGGCGAATCCCGACAGGGTAGCCGTGGCTCCGGCCGTTGTCCGCAACTCCAGCGCGGCAACCGTGGCGCCGTCAGGTACGCGGAGCCTGAGCTCGCCAGGCAGGCCGGCCCGAAGCGTGAACGTCGCGGAAGCCAGCGCTGTACGGTCCCCGGCCGTGCGATACACCGAGACCGAGAGCCGCCCCATGCCCGTGGCGAATACGGCGATGTCGGTCCCCATGCCAAAGTCAAGCGGGCGTTCGAGCACAAACCTGACGGTGCTCGCATCCGCGACCGTGGCAGAAGTGCCTGAATCGGTTCTCGACAGCCTGGTTTCAGAACCGTCGGTAGCGACGAGGGACAAACCTTCGATATAGCTTGGGGAACAGGCGGCAAGAAGGCAGGCCAGGAGGCCAGCCGCAAGCGACTTGCCTGAGTTAAGTGCCAAGGGAGAAGACGCTGCGCGCGATTAGCTGGGCAATCTGGTAGCGCTTGGCCGGGTCTATTGAACCGTCGGTACGGAGCAGCATAGCCCAGCGGCCCTCGAAGTCCTCGGGCAGGACGGGCAGGGCCATAAGGGAATCGGTCATGTGCCGCTCGGACGATTCCCACTGGCCGTTTATGGCGAACAGCACGGATGCGCAGGAACGTATGAAGCCGGCCAGCGAGATGAAGTAGAACAGCTTGTCATCCTTGAAGGCGGCGCCGCCCAGGTCGCTCAGGGAGTGTTCCATTTTCTGCTGGCATGTCTCCCGCAATCTTTCCCAGAACTCCTGGGGGCTGTCGGCCAGGGCCATCTTCATGCGGTCGAGCCACTCGGAGCGCTGGTACAGCACGTTTCCATAGACCAGGCGGTACAGCATGTACGTGCCCGATGAACCGAATATCCACATCGTGTCGAAGCTGTTCGCCACGAGTTCTTCGATGTTCTTTGCCCGCTTGTATTCCAGCCTGACGGGCATTTCATTGATGAAGAAACGGTCTTTCTCCCCGCTACGCGACGTCTCGAACGCGCCCGGATTGTCGAAGGAAGCCTGCCGTTCCTCGCTGCCGGGGATCGGACCGGTGCAGTAGATGTCCAGCACGAGGGCAAAGTACGGATCAAGGACGTCCGTTTCCGCGGCTTCGCAGGAAACGACGCATTCGACGCCGGGCCATGACGAGAGGATAACCGTAAGCTTGGAGGCCAAGCGCTCAACGCTATGCATCATGTCAATATCTTTCCTTTACAGGAGTATGGACCGAGTATACTATGCCTTCATGGGTTTGGGAACAACAGAAACCGTCTCGTCCATCTGCCTGGCGATGGTGCCTCCAGGCAATATCCTAAGGACAATAGCGGAATTGCGCGTCTCTCTCTGGAAGACCGCGGGAGCGCCGAGCGCAAGGGCCTGGTTCGACATTCCGGTCCTGGCCTGGCTAGGCGAGGTCATCGACGGAGCCAGCCTTGCCGGCATTGCCTCCCGCTGCTCTTACCCTTTCGAGCTTGGCTCAATGAAACGCCATGGGGATGACGTGTTCCTTTGTTTCCCGGACGAACTTGCCAGGCACGCGAAAGACCTCGCCGACAAGCTGCCGCTTGCCACCCGGTCAACCGCCTACACTCCCGGTCCGTTCGAGGCCGGCATTGGATGCTACTGCGCGACATTGCCTCCATCGACCGAACTTTCCTCCGTGATGGCCGGCTTGCCTGGAAACGGGACGGACCTGCCGGGAATAAGAGCCAAAACCTTTATCCTGGCGCAGATCGAGCTACGCTGGACACCCGGGCCTCGCCTTGAATCGTCATGGGCCACGCTTTCTTCCGCCAGGGCGGGCCGAAAGACGGTCAGGGCGTAACCGTCAGGCAAGCTCGCGCCTTTTCAGAGCAGTGCGGAGCGTGGTATATTCCACCCGCACAAAGACAAGAAAGCAAAACGGAGGACCGATGCGCTCCTTTCCCCTTACAGTATTCATCGCAGCGCTCGCGCTGGGCGGACAGGCTTTTGGCCAGGACCAGTCAATGTCGCTTGCCTCGAGCACCTACAGCAGCTTCGAACGGGGCGACGGCATCCTGTCACTGTCGCTCGGCACGACCGTCCCGCTGGGATGGTACAACCCCGACGCATCAGCGTTCGAAAAAGCCAACTCGAAACCTGGATTCGCGTTCGCCCTGTCGTACGAAGGATTCCTGAACCAGTACTGGGCGATAGCCGGGGACCTGGCTGGCGGCTTCATGGGCTCGATAAACGACAGGCGCCTCTTCGTCGCGCCACTTTCTGTCCGCGCCGTCAGGGTATTCCCGCTCGGCGCCTTTACCATCGCTCCCACCGCTGGCCTGGGACTCGCGATAAGCGCCCTGGGCGAGTACAAGCACATCGACCCGCTGTTCAAGGCCGGCTCGTCGGTACTCTGGAGGGCCTCCAACGACATGAGCTACGCGGCCAACATCTACGCCAACGTGATCCCGCAGATATTCTCAGATTCCACGCTTACCCGCGTTGGATTCTTCATGGAGGCGACGCTCTCCGTCGCCTACCACCTGTGAGCCGAGGTACCGCCGCCATGAAAACCAACCCTGCGCGCCGCGCGCTTATAGCCATCGCCGCCATCGCCGCCATCGCCCTATCAGCCTGCACAGAAGGCCCCGCCGGCTTATTCGCCAGCATAGCCTCCGAAACGCCGACCAACACGAACATGACCAAGGCAATAAAGAATTCCAGCCAGTCCTTCGTAGTACGTCTTGGCTCCACGTCCACGTACTACGCAGGGATAGGAACGTTGTGGAAGAAGGCCGATACAGACAACCGATGGACCCAAGCAGATACGTCCGGCGTATCGTCATCTACAATATTTGCAGGTAGCGCGGCGGTAATCGGTCCTGATATGTACGTCGCATTCTTCGATTCAGCGACTGGGAACGGGTTGGGGGTATGGTCCTATAATGGCACTATCTGGTCACATGTCGATCCCGGCTTCCCGGCCGCAGGCCGCGATCTGCGAACGCTGCTCGTTGCCAATGGAAAACTTTTCGCGGTGACGGCAAATACAAGAACGTTGACGACAGAGATTGCAGATTATTCGATACATCATCTTTTGGGCACCACATTCGAGGATACATTAATTGATTCCAACCCAACAATTAGTGAACAACCGACATCTATGGCATTCAGTGGTGGCTTGTACTGGTTTACGGCCGGGGACTTGATTCTCAATGGCGCGACTGAGACTTCCTTCACCGCGATAGGCACTGAGCCACCCTCCGGATCCGCTTACTCTGGTGTCTCCGCAAATGGTGCTGACATTTACATATCAAGCCGTACCGGCTATCTCTATCACTACAATGCGGGTTGGCTCACCGCCGGTCCCTTCAATGACTCCAAAGGCAAAGCCTATTCCCTCTCCACCCCGACCTACATAGCTGGCTCCAACGTCCTGGTTGTCGGCACCAACAGGATACCCACCAGCTCTACGCCGACTGTCGACGGCTACCTCGAGTTCGATATGACGCAGCCGTTCGCGACGATGACCCCCACCGTCGACCACGGCATCATCTCAAACGCCAACAATTTCGACACGAGCCTGACGGGGCGGTCTGTTTCAGCGACGCCACTGATTGACCTGGGTGGCGGGGACTTCAAGCTGTTTGCGCTGACCAATAACTACGGTCTGTGGTCTAACACGTACGACTCAGCTGAAGCCGCCTGGCAACTCTGGGTCAGGGAATGAGCCGGATACCCCGGTGAGTGACGACCTGTTCGCCGGGGCGGCGCCAAAGGAGGCGTCGGGGCCGCTGGCGGACAGGATGAGGCCGCGGAGCCTCGAGCAGTTCATAGGGCAGGACCACATCGTCGGTCCCGGCCGCCTCCTACGGCGCGCCATACAGCGTGACAGGCTGTCGTCGATAATACTTTCGGGGCCGCCGGGCACCGGCAAGACGACGCTGGCCAGGGTCATAGCCAACACCACAAAATCCCGTTTCATATCGATAAACGCTGTGCTGTCCGGTGTCCAGGCCATACGCGACGCTGTCGAATCGGCGAAGCGCGAGCGCGACCTCTACGACAGGCGTACGATACTCTTCGTGGACGAGGTGCACCGCTGGAACAAGGCCCAGCAGGACGCCCTCCTTCCCTACGTCGAGAACGGCACGATAATCCTTATTGGCGCGACGACTGAAAACCCCTTCTTCGAGGTGAACAAGGCGCTAGTCTCGAGGTCCCGTGTCTTCCAGCTGCATCCGCTCGGGGACGACGACCTGCTGGCCGCCGCTCGCGCCGCGGTCGTGGACGAGAAACGCGGCTATGGCAAGTGGCGCGTCGAGTTCGAAGAGGGATCGCTCGAGCACCTGGTCAAGGTGGCAGACGGGGACGCGAGGAGCCTCCTCAACGCGCTGGAACTGGCGGTGGAGACGAGCGTCGAGCCGTGGCCGCCTGCCGCCGGGACAATGGTCCGGGTATCGATGGAAGCCGCCGAGGAGAGCATTCAGAGGCGGGCCGTACTCTACGACCGCGACGGCGACTACCACTACGACGCCATCAGCGCCTTCATCAAGAGCATCAGGGGGTCCGACCCCGACGCGGCGCTGTACTGGCTGGCGCGCATGGTCTACGCGGGCGAGGATCCCCGCTTCATCTTCAGACGCCTCCTCATTTCTGCCGCCGAGGATGTGGGCCTGGCGGATCCCGCAGCGATAGGCGTCGTCGACTCGTGCGCCTCCGCCTATGAGCGCATAGGCCTGCCCGAGGGGCAGTTCCATCTCGCCGAGGCGACGCTCTATCTGGCCACCACGCCCAAGTCAAACTCGGGCATGGCCTATTTCGACGCGCTGGCCGCCGTCGAGTCGGAGAAGGCAGAAGTCCCGGACCACCTCAAAGACGCCAGCCGCGACGCAGAAGGACTCGGCCACGGCGCGGGTTACCTGTACCCGCACGCCTACCGCAGCCACTGGACAGCCCAGCAGTACCTGCCTGAGTCTCTCAAAGGCGCGCTGTTCTACCAGCCGGGTTCGCTCGGTTTCGAGGCTGGCGTCAAAGACGAGGTTCTCAGGCGCCGTGACACTCAATTGGCTGCCTGGTTGTCGGGAGAACTTGACGCAGGGGTCGGCGCGGCGTTGCAGGCGGCATCGGCAGGGACCGCCTCAGGCGCCGCCGCGTGGACAGACCGCGCCGAATCCGGCGGGGCGGCGGGGCTTGCCGGCCTCCGGGACGCCCTCTTCAAGCTCGCCTTCCCGCCCAGGCACGCCAACGTGCTGGTGCTGTCCGCCGACGACGGGTTGATGCTCCGCGAGGCGGTCAGGGTCTGTCCCGAGGGCTCGGCCTGCGGACTGTGCAGGGACAAGGCCGCGCTTGAACGGCTGGCTTATATGTTCTCCGACGTCGAGGACCTGTACAAGCCGGTCATTGCAGAATGCGTCGACCCCGCGCAGGTGTCGCGCGTCGCCGGCGATGCCGCCGGGCACGGCAATTTCGACCTCGTCGTGGCGTTTGGCTTCCTTTCCGCCGGCGCAGACCGGGAGGCGTCACTGCAGGGCGTCCGTGGCTGCGCCGAGATGGCTACGAGCTTCGCGTTCGCGGAACGGGCGCCACTGGCCGGCATCCTGCCCTCGATCGTCGCCCCATTGATCGATGGCCCGGCGCTGGCAGCGTTCACCGAAGCGGACGCATCGTTTTTCAATTCGGCTTCGGCGCCCGGCTACTCTCCGGTGGCCCTGAAAGCTGTCATCGAGGAAGCAGGGCTATCGATACGGTCCGCTTCGGTCTACCGCTCCACCTCGACGAGGGTCCTGGGTGACCGTGAATCGGCAGCGTGGCTTGCCCCGGATTCGACGTATGGAGCCTTTATCGACAGCGCCATAGGCACCGTCGCGACGCAAGCCGTTATGGAAGCCCTCAAGAAAGCATTCGCCGCGGGACCCGTCGCCTGGCCGGGAGCCTGGTCGCTGGCCCTGGCAACCAGGGTCTGACGGCTCTAGAGAGACGACCGTCTCTACCGAGACGATCTTGCCCGAGCGCGCCCGCACAGCTATACTCCCGCGATATGGGCATACGGCTTGTCTACGGACTCGATACCGACGACCTTTCATACCTTGGAGAATTCTATCCCTCCAGACGCCTCGCCCAGGCGGCGGATGCTTTGGGACTGGATTACGCGGCGACAATCCACCAGCGGAACGGAAATCCCGAGGACGCCACAAGGTTCTGCCGTGGCCATGTCGCGCTGCTACGAGGCGAGCTGCCGGCGGAATTGTACGAGTCGCTCGAAGCCGCTGGCGTGTTTGTCGTGAACAGCGCGGCAGCGACCGCGCTAGCCAGGGACAAAGCCGCCTCGGCGGATTTCTTCAATTGCATCGGCTCGGCGCACCCGAGGACGACTCGAGTCGACCGCTCACGTCCGGAGCCTCCCCTGCCCTTCCCGTTCGTATTCAAACCCAGGTTCGGCAAGATGGGCAAGGGAATATGCCTTGTCGATACCGCCGTCCTCTGGTCCGAGTGCCTTCTCGGGAACCCTTCCGTCGATTACATTGCGCAAGAATACGTCGAAGCCAGCCGCGGCAGGGACGTCCGTTTTTTCTTTGCCGACTTCGACCATGCCGGAGGATATCGGATCGAGCGCGCTGCACGGTTCATCCATTAACAATACTTTAGGACGTAGAGCCAGCGCACGGGCTATGCATAACCGCTGCTGTTGACCTCCGGACAGCGCCATCGCGGGATCGTTTAGACGATCCTTGACTTCATCCCATAAGCCGACATCGCGCAACACCTGGTAACTCCTTTCGTCGAGCTCGGCCTGCTTGCGCATGCCGTGTTCGCGCAAGGGCAGTTCGATATTGCGGCGTATCGAAAGCGGAAACGGCGTGGGATTTTGAAAAATCATGCCGATATCGCGGCGAAGCTGCCTCACATCGTTCCCGGGTTCATATATATC